>CAJBPB010000145.1 GCA_903957365.1 uncultured Bacteroidota bacterium | reverse complement strand
GATGAACAAATTCATTTGTGCAGCATCAGATGGGTTTGACTGCTTGATTTTCGCGAATTCTTCTATCTCCATTGAGCTCAGGAAACTGAAAAACATATTGGGGAACAGGTAAAAAACCAAAGTCAGGCCTCCGGTTAAACCATAGGCTATGAAGAAGTATTTTCTTTTTTCTGTGAGCAGACCAGGATTTTTATACAATTCATACAAACCCATCATCGCTAAAAGTGGAATACATAATTCGGCGATGACTAGTGTCATGGATACTGCCCTGAATTTGTCATATCCGGGCATATAATCGAGGAACAGATTTGTTACCGGCATATAATTTTTGCCCCAGCTAAGTAATACTGAAAGTATGGTGGCAGCCAGCAATGCCCATTTGTACTTGCCTTTCACGAAAAATAATCCTAAAACAAAAAGGAAAATAACAATAGCACCTGCATAGACTGGCCCTGATGTTCCTGGTTGATCACCCCAGTAGGCATTTTGCTGTGCCAGTGCCTGTTTGAAATTTCTGTCCATTCCGTCGAGGGCAGGATTGTTTGAGCCAATCATGGCCGATCCGCCTCCCTTGGCATTTGGAATCATTAACGACCATGTTTCACCAATTCCATAACTCCAGTTGGTAATATAACTGCGATCAAGTCCGCCTGTTTGATCTGCGACATCTTTTGTAAGGATTGGTTTCCCACGGGTAGTATCTTTACCATAATCATACGCTGCATAAAGACTGGTGGCGTGGGTTAAAACAGCAAATACCGCTGCGATGAGCAGGAAACCGGTCGCTTTGCCAAAGTTTGGTAACTTTTTAAACCGGATGGCATCTATTAATTGAGCAAGTCCGATCAAAAGAACGATTAATAAAAGATAATAGGTTATTTGCAAATGGCCGGCTTCAATCTCCAGTGCCAGCGCAATGGCTGTGAGAAGCGATCCTTTGAGGTAATTTCCCTTATAAGCATATACAATTCCAGCAATAACAGGTGCCATATAACCTATGGCAAATGCTTTGGATGTGTGGCCGGCACCTATGATGATGAAAAAGTAGGAGGATAATCCAAAAGCGATTGCTCCGGCCATACTAAGCCAGGGATCAATGCCAAGCACAAGTAATAAAATAAAGAACCCTAGAAAATACACGAAAACTGCATTGGCAGGATAGGGGAGGCCAAGGTTTACAATATGTTTCACATAACGCATCAGATTGCCGCTATACACAACCGATATCTGCCAGGCAGGCATTCCGCCAAACATGGAATTGGTCCATAATGCCTCTTCTCCTGTTTTCTCCCTGAAATCAGCAATTTCTTTCGACATGCCCTTAAACATATTGATGTCGTGCTGGTCTAACCGCTTGCCTTCGAGTAACGGACTGAAATATGCCAGTGTTATCCCAATGAACACCAGGATTGCAGTTGCGTAAGGGAAGATTTTTTTCCAATCAAATTGTTGGTTCAACATACTATTTGGTTTTGGTATTATCATTAATTTCTTCAAAATCAACATATTCTCCAATATTAGAATCTGATTTAGATGATTCTTTGGGAGTGAATTCTACTTTTACTTCACCCTCTTTCTGAGGAGGATTTTCGGTTTGCCCAAACCCTGACATTCTGCTTTGCATTTTTTTTACAAACCTGACCAGCAGGAAAGGTACAAGGTATCTGAAAATAAGACGCAGTGCATAATAAATCACCAGTGTCCAAAAAATGATTGAAAGTAAGGTTTCCATTCAAATGCTTTTTTTCTAAGCTTTTATTGGTGCGAAATTAAATAAATTATCTTGTTTATTATTTGAACGATACATTGTCGTCAGTGATTATTACAAGAAAAGGGATGAAGATGAAACGACATTGATAAAAAACAAACAGAAGGCAATGTAATTAAACATCACCTTCTGCTGAACCTTAAATAATTATCTTGAAGGCTATTGCCTTATTATCGCTCGTCAGATACTGTCAGTTTTTTTCTGCCTTTAGCTCTGCGTGCCTTGATGATCTTGCGGCCGTTGGCTGTTGACATTCTTTCTCTGAATCCGTGTTTGTTTTTCCTCTTTCTGTTTGAGGGTTGAAATGTACGTTTCATTTTGCCTTATTTTTGGGAGTGCAAAGGTAAAAAAATATTCTTTTTTACCAAAACTATTGGTTTAAAATATAAATTAAATAATTGATGAAATATTTAATATACTGTATATCAGTATTATAAAATATTATTTTGTTGGAATTTCTTTCAGAGTTTCTACAAGATAATCCCAGAAAAGCCCGACAGTTTTGATATTAACCTTTTCATCAGGAGAGTGAGGATGACGGATTGTAGGTCCAAAAGAGATCATATCCATGTCAGGATAGGCTCCGGCAAGTATTCCGCATTCCAATCCGGCATGAATCACTTTCACTTCAGGTACTTTTCCGAATTTATTATTGTAAACGGCTTTCATCGTTTTGAGTATCGGTGAGTTAACGTTGGGTTTCCATCCCGGATATTCACCTGAAGAATTTGCAATTGCGCCTGCATTTGTGAATACGCCGCAAATTTGTTCGGCCAGTTTTGTTTTGGCAGCATCTACTGAACTGCGTGAAAGCGCAGCGATTTCAATTTTGTCGTTCTTCAGACGAACAATTGCCAGATTAGAGGAAGTTTCCACTACATCAGGCATGTCGGCAGTCATCGCGATGGTTCCGTTCGGGCATTTTGAAACGGCTTCGAACAAACCACTCTGTGTTTTAAGGTCAATTACTTTTTCAGGTACAGTGGTGATTTCGCAACTGACACTTACACCTTCATCCGCTTTACTGAATTCTTCTTTGACAATCGCGTCGAATTCAATCACAAACTGTATAAAATTC
>CAJBPB010000144.1 GCA_903957365.1 uncultured Bacteroidota bacterium | reverse complement strand
TTAGGTATTGCGTTTAAAAATCTTTTTAAAAAATGACCTTACCCCTTTCTCTTCCTTTTCTTTTTTGGGTGGCTTAATGATTTCCTTCTCTTTTTTAGCATCCTGATTCAATAATCTGTTGAAAAAGCCTCCTACTCCTTTTTGCTTGTATGCATCACAAAGTAGAAATGAGTAAATATCTTCGGAAAACCCAAAAGGAGTGAGGTAATTTCTATTTAATGTGTTGTTATTCTCAATTTTTTTCAGGATAGCGGCTACTATTGGCAATGCCAAAGCAGAACCTGAACCGTTCCCGCTATAAAAATGAATGTCAGGTGTGCTGGCACCAACCCAGGTTCCAAAAACCAATTCGGGTGTATAGGCGATAAACCAGGCGTTGGAATAATCATTGGCTGTACCGGTTTTCGCGGCAAGATCAGCCTGAATCCCATACTGACTGCGAATACGAGTGCCGGTACCCTGGTTGACCGCTTGTTGCAAAACCGCAGTAACCAACTGGCTGGTTTCAATACTGAATGCAGTTACAGCTTGTTTTGGTTCTCTGGTATAAATGATATTTCCCCCGGAATCAAGAATTTTGTTAATCATCACCAAATCATTCATCTGGCCATTGTTTGCAAATGAACCATAAGCCTTTACGATTTCATAAAGTGAAATATCACTCGTGCCAAGTGCCATCGATGGCGTTGCTTCATATATTGTAGGGAATTTTAATCTGTTACACGAATTCATAAGATTCTCAGCACCTGTTTTAAAAAAAAGATCTACGGTTGGCAGGTTCATCGAATGCGCCAACGCATACCACATCGCAACAGTGCTGTCGGGTGTTGAAGAATGGTCAGCGTTTTCTGGTTTCCAGCCTTCGTATTCCGAATAAATCCTCTCCTCATTTTCGAGATAGGTACAAGGTGAAATACCATTTTCAATTGCGGTGGCATATAAAATTGGTTTAAAAGCGGAAGCAATCTGCCTATGCGACAACACCATATCAAAAGGCATGGTCTTGAATTGATTTCCTCCTATCCAGGTAATCACTTCTCCGGTTTTGGGATTGGTAATCAACACCGATGCATGCAGCATTTTGTAATAATGCCAGAGGCTGTCAAGAAGACTGATATTTTTTACCTGCATACCTTCCCAGGTGAATAATTTTCTGTCCGTCTTCTCTTTATCTTTTTCAAAACTTTTTGATTTTTGCCTCTGCGTCTTGATCCATTGCGATTTTATGCTTCGCGCCTCAATTTCCGAATCCAGTTTTTTCTGCATCTGACTCAGATGATTTTTAACAGCCTCATCTGCATATTCCTGAATCTGAAAATTTAATGTTGTGTAAATTTTCAGGCCATCCTTCTCCAGATTGTATTTTTTTCCGGTTCTGATTTCAATTTCATCCAGTATTTCTCTGGTTTGTTTTTTTACCTGATAAACAAAATAGCCGGCAGGTGCGTTCAGACTGAGATTTTCATAGTCGAGTTTCAATGGTGTTTTTTGCAGGCTGTCGGCTTCCTCAGCAGTCAGATAATTACTTTTCTCCATTAATTTGAGCACCGTATTTCTTCGTGAAAGTGAATTTTCAGGATGAAGCTGCGGATTGAAATAGGTATTTGCTTTCAATAACCCAATCAGAACGGCTGATTCCTCAGTTTTTAAATGCACTGCCGATTTATTAAAGAATCGTTGCGAGGCAGATTCGACACCATAAACATCTTCGCCAAAAGGCACAGAATTGAGATACAACAAGATAAGTTCTTCCTTGGTATAAACCTCCTCAATGCGTGTAGCAAGAATGATTTCCTTTATTTTATTGACCGGTAGACTTAACCAACCGTATTCATCTCGTCCATAAAGATTTTTTACCAGTTGCTGCGTAAGCGTACTCCCTCCGCCACCACTTTTATCACCCAGCAAAAGTGTCCTGAATATCACACGTAAATAACTTTGGGTATCGTAACCTTTGTGAGAGAAAAATCTTTTGTCTTCTGTCGCAATCAACGCATTCTTCAGGTGATCAGGAATATCATTCCATTTTATATTTGTTCTGTTTTGCGCAAAATATTTCCCGATTATTATCCTATCGGAAGAATAAACCAGCGAAGCTTCTTCATTTCTTATTTCTGACAACGCGTCTTTGTCGGGTATTGTGCCAAAAATACCATAATTTACCAGTGCAAAAAACAGCACCAAACCAATGATTACCAATGATATGGCAATGAATGTTGATGCTAAAATAATTTTTAATAAACTTCGCTTTCTTTTCCGCATAATAACCAAAAGTAATACCCAAACGCTCCGGTTAACATTAATAACTTATTTATCAGGATTCTGTCATTTCTTATCATTGTCGGGCAGATAGCACGATTTGAACTAATTGAATCCTAAAATCATTCGCATGACAACTACCGTTCATTTTGTCGGGAATAAATCAAACGCTGACAAACTGAAAAAATTGGATGTGGTTATATTGAGAAATTGTCTAAAATTTATCCTTTGGCATTTTTTTGTGAATTAAGCCCTCATACTTCGTTAAAATCCCCGTCAATAGCGATGCTATTAACATCAATTTTGCCTCGTCTGAGGACTTAATTCTTCAAAAACTACTCAAAAATAAAATCTAGACAGTTTCTGAATGAAATAGTTTGAGATTAAAAGGGAATCTGAAAACATCGGTTACTTGTAGTCAATACATCAAACAAAAATGTCCTACAGGAAGTTCCATAGGACAAAATGTTGCAATAGTATTCAGAAAGAAATGAAAGCCCTTCAGAAATCTGAAAGCAATTAAAAGAGATTAAAAATCGAATGTAATTCCTTGTGCCAATGCGGTTTGTCCGCTGAAATTAATCGTATTGGTCTGGCGTCGCATATACGCTTTCCAGGCATCAGAACCCGATTCACGACCACCGCCCGTATCTTTTTCACCACCAAAAGCACCACCGATTTCGGCACCGGAAGTACCAAGGTTCACATTCGCAATACCACAATCAGAACCTGTTTCTGAAAGAAATTTTTCTGCTTCTACAAGGTTTTCAGTAAAAATGCAGGATGACAAACCTTGTGGGACGTCATTATTGAGGTGAATCGCTTCTTCAATCGTTTTATACTTTATCAGATAAACAATCGGAGCAAAAGTTTCTTCCTGCACCATATTGAAATGGTTCTCTGCTTCAACAACAGCGGGCATTACATAATTCCCAGCAGGGTATTTTTCACCATTCAGACTGGTACCTCCGAAAGCAAGTTTTCCACCTTCCTTTTGTACTTCGTCAATGGCATGGAGGAAATTCTTAGTCGCTGTTTCATCAACCAATGGCCCGATGAGTGTATCTTTCTCAAGTGGATTACCAATGCGGTCGCTGATACTTTCATAAGCCGCAACCAAACGTTCTTTGACTGTGTCATAAACCGATTCATGAATAATGAGCCGGCGTGTGGATGTACAGCGTTGTCCGCAGGTTCCGACGGCGCCAAACACAACGGATTGCAGGGTCATATCCAGATCGGCATGTTTCGAAATAACAACCGCATTGTTACCGCCCAACTCCAGAATCGTTTTACCAAGTCGTTTTCCAACGATCGCTGCCACTCTCCGGCCCACAATGGTTGATCCGGTTACTGATACAAGCGAAATACGTCTGTCGGCAGCAAAGTTGTCTCCCAATACGGATGATTTGGCAACAATCATATTGAAAACACCTTCAGGAACATTGTTGATACGCAATGTTTCGGCAATGATTTTCTGGACAGCTATTGCGCAAAGCGGTGTTTTGGAGCTGGGTTTCCAGATAACCACATCACCGGCAATGGCGGCAAGCATTGCATTCCAACCCCAGACTGCCACCGGAAAATTGAAAGAAGTAATTATTCCGACAATCCCGATCGGGTGATATTGGTCATACATGCGATGAAACGGACGTTCAGAATGCATCGTGGCTCCGTTGAGCAGGCGCGATTGTCCGACTGAAAATTCACATATATCTATCATTTCCTGCACTTCACCAAGACCCTCTTCATAGATTTTACCCATTTCAAGCGCTACAAGATAACCGAGTTCTTCCTTTTTTGCCCTTAGCGCTTCGCCAATCTGACGCACCACTTCTCCCCTTTTCGGAGCCGGAACAATACGCCATTTTAAAAATGCCTCCTGCGCCCTGGCCATGATATGCTCATAATCATCCAAAGTGGCATTCGTAACCTGGGCAATCAAAGAGCCATCAACGGGAGTATAGGAGGATGTCACATCGCCGTTTGTTTCAAGCCATTCGCTGCCCGTACATGCGCCAAGATTAATCGGCCCGATCCCAAGATTTTTCAATTCAAATTTCATAGATAAATAGTTGTATAATTATTTTTTTCATTCAATCATTTGCCTTTCGGAATAAGCATAACAGGAATTTGGTCCTTTTGTTTACGGATTGATCCTTTGAAATGGAATTAATTAATGCAGGATCTCCTGTTTTGGAAAAGAATTACAGAAGATTACTGTTTTGAAGTCTGTTCTTCTTCCTGAATCCAATGATTCTACTTCATATTAACTGTACTTTGTCCTTGTTATCAAAAATAATATTTCGCCTGAGCGAGTTGCAAATATTTGCGATTCGGTGACAAAAGTATCACTATTTTCAGAAGGAATTGAAATCTAATTTGCTTTATGCTTAATAGCTGCACGAAATGACAGAAACACATGCATAACCATTGTGTTTCTCAGGAGATTATTATTCTGAAAAGGCCAGTTTTAAATTTTGTTCGGGTCGTTGAATCTGATCGCTTTAAAATTTAAAATAGATTTATCCCAATTCAAAAGTAGTGATTCCGAAAACTTTATCTATCGCGATATCAGGCGGTTGTCCGTAATACATTCTGGCACATTCGAATACAAATCTGGTATTGAATCGTTTCGTCATTTCGACCGCCGCCACATTTTCGGAGGAGATATCGAGATACACAGCTTCACCTGGAGCAGTGCTCAGACATGATTCATAAAGCGCCTGGGCAACAATGGCATTATCGGCAAATAACGGACCAATTTTATAACCGTTTTGCGCTTTTCGCATCACCACAAACCCTTTTAAATGTCCGCCGGCATTGTATTTCAAATTCACATTACCGGGAATATTCATCCACGGAACCAGAAATTGCGGTCTTGGCAGTCCGAAACAAACGCTGTCATAATGGATGATCTCATTATAATCATTTTGAATTATGGCAGAAATATATGGATCCGGTGTGTACAAACCGCCTTTGATTTCGTGTCGTTCGTCTCTGAAAGCCGGAACAAAACCTCCTCTGCTGTAAAAGGGCTGCATCGCCACAACACCATCCATACCAATGACAGCACCTTTGACCAGCCGTGAAAGAAGTAAATCCCTTCGCTGATACCAAAGCTTTCGTCCAATACCTGAGGAACGGTATTCGGGCTTCACAATAAATAAACCCATGAAGCCGAACTGTCCGCTGTATGAAACGACAGATCCTCCTGCAATCATTTCTCCATTCAGAAAAAAACCGTAATGGCCATCGGGATCGGTGTTATAAAAAACTTCTGCATCATATGGTCCCGGATTCCAACCCTCTTTTTCAGCCCATGAAACAAGGGTGACCATTTCGGTTTTATCAAGTTTTTTCAGACTAAATTCTTCAAAATCAATTTCTTTCATTTTTTGAAAGTTTAGCTTGGGTGATCTGTTGCCGGATTATTATTTCATATTTCTTCTTTCATCAGTCTTTCGCAAAGCAAACTGGCCGCGATCATTGAAATTCTTTTCTGATAGACCGGAATGCCATAGCATACAATGGGGAGTGTCCATTCAAGCAAGGCAAGATAATAGGGAACAATATCGGGATTATTGACTGTACTGCTGAATGCGTATTGCCTCATCTTCAAGGTCAGCCCGGCATTTCGGTTTATTTTTCCGTCATGGATTCCGGTGTAATTAATTTCAGGTTTTTCATCCAGACTCTCAACATCATAAAATTTTATCATAAATTTCAGATATTCAGCCATTTCAGCATCATTTTCAACAGGAGAATTATCAATCATGAAAATAGCTTCAAGACGCGCGAAGTCAGATACGACAGACCTGGGCCGTGTTTCTGAGAAATCAATGAGATACACATTCATATTCTCGTCAAGCAGAATATTCTGCATATTCAGGTCACCATGACAGATGCTGGTATAATATTGGATAGTCGATTGGCGTCGTCTGGCATATTCATGTCTGAGAAACCAATAGGGATTGATCATCTTGCGACCCATTTCAGGCACTTCGATAAATTGTTCGTCTGCTGAAATGGAAAAAAGTTCATTTACTGTCTGATAAATATAAGGAAAGAAAGTGAATGTCGGGTCATGATCCTTATAAGGCGCAATGCTGCTCATTACCGGCTGCCCGTACCATGGTTTTAAAATCTGAAGGAAAATTTTATCGAAAAGCGGTTCCAGCAAAACCATATCTGATTGAAGATAGTAATTTGTCAGCCATTTGAGCTGGCTTGCTTCACCACCAATTCCCACAAAATTATATCGTAATGCCCCGGTTTCTCCATAATATTCAGCGCCCAGAACGACCGCACTGTTGTTGAAAATATAAGGAAGCGCAAATTGCGTACAACGTTCCGATTCTCTTAAAATCAAGTCGCGATGGGCAATTTTCAACACTGTCGGACGCATCTGCCGGCCTTCATGGTCAAATGAAATCACCCTGAAAGTCTGGGCCGAATAACCACCATGCAATTGTTCAATCACAAGTTTAGAAGAATCGGTGTAAAGTTGTCTGGCCAGAAATGCTTTGTGCGTTTCAAAAATAAGTCCCGCTTTTGTTTCAATCTGCAATCGGGTTTGAATTCCTTCAACCATTGAATCGGAGAGGAACAGCCAGACAAACGGATTATCAAAAATGCACTGCGGGTCAAAGGCTTCAACAGCCAGGATATTCTCAAAGGAAAGGTGTTTTTGAAGAATTTCGGAAAGAGAATGCTCCGCCGGGGAGAAATTTAGTTCGGCAAGACTGAATTTCAATCCAAAAAAACCGGAATTATCTTTGTGCGCCTCAATCCATTTTTCAAATTGTGTCAAGGCTGATTCTCTCACAAGCTTATGTAAAACCGTATCGTCAGGAATGAGAATACTGATTGAGGGCGATTCCTCTCCAAGACTGGCAACAACCAATAAAACACAGGATTTTTCTGATGCAATTTCGCTTTTCAGATGTTGGATCACAATATTCAGCTCACCAACTGACAGATTATCCGGTTGCTTAAGCTTCAATAATCCGGCAGGCAGATGACCAAATGACAAGGCTTCATTGACCATAATACCCGCTTTTTTCGGATCAGAAGTTATCCTGAAATCCGCTTCCTCATTTTGCGAGACGGGTAAAAACCCACAACAATTGCCAACACTTACAAAAAAGTCCGTTTCTGGTGTCACTGCAATCCCTGTCTCGGAGAGAGAACCAAATCCAATGGCAGAGCCCAGTTCATGATAACTGACAATTTCAGATGATTTCCAGATGCTGGCATTTACCTGATCAACACCAAATGACTGGTAAAAGTATTGTCTTCCATCTACACTGAATTCATTGGTTTTGGTTCCGGTTTTTTTTGTGGA
>CAJBPB010000143.1 GCA_903957365.1 uncultured Bacteroidota bacterium | reverse complement strand
TTTTGCATGAACCAATTTAGAAACTTCCACTGCATTGGCATCGCCTTGTTTTTTTAACAAAAGACCTATTCCGTTTACCCCATTGTAGCGGCTTACCGAACTTATTTCTTTCACCCCATCGACAACAGAAGCCACATCTTTTACATAGACCGGCATTCCTGGTGCAGGCATAGCAACCTGCACATTCATGATGTCGTTTACGGTCGAGAATTTTCCGGTCAGGCGGACAGAATTGCTTTCCTTATCGGTCTGCGCTTTACCAGCGGGCAAATCAATTCCCGAGCGGTTAATGGCCTCAACCACCTGATAAAGTGATATTTTATACAGTTTAAGTTTATCCTGATTGGCCTTCACCTGAATTTCACGTTCTTCGCCGCCAAGCAAGGTAATTTCAGCCACCCCTTTCAATTGTTGGATTTGGGGCAAATACTCATCCTTCATTTTTTGATGAAATTCAGTCGCAGGCAAGCTGCTTGTTGCACTGATCGAGATGATTGGCAAATCGTTGGGCGAAACCTTACTCATCACCGGACTCAAAATATCAGCCGGAAGATCTTTTTTAATATTGTCGATATAGCGCTGGGCATCCTGCATGGCGATGTTTAAGTCCGTTCCGTATTTCAGGTTGGCAATGATAACTGAAGCATTGGGCATCGATTTTGTCTCCAGATAATCAACTCCTTCAAGATTCGATAATGCATCCTCAATTTTTCTGGAAACCGAAGTTTCCACTTCATTGGGCTCGGCACCAGGGTATATTGTTTTTATTACAACCACCGGCTGGTTGAAGTCGGGCAACAGTTCATACCCCAGGTTTGTAAATCCAATGATTCCCAATAGGGCGAATACGCTGAAAAGAACGATGATCAGCGATGGACGATCGATTGCTATTTTTGTAATATTCATGATTCTTAGTTGCTAATTTTCACATTTGCGCCATCAAAAAGATTGATAAACCCGTTGATTATAATTACATCGCCTTCGGTTAAACCACTTGAAACCTGTACTTTATTTTGAAACCGTTTTGAAGTGGTGATATTCTGAAGCATGGCTTTACCATTTTTTACAAGATAAACCTGTGGCTGAATGTTTGTTCCAACAATAGCAGATGCCGGGATAATGATTAACTTTTCTTCACCATTATTTTTCAACTGTACATTTCCAAACATTCCTGATTTAATTTTTAAATCAGCGGTGTTGTTCACCGAAAATTGTACCGGAAAACTACTCCCTATATTGGCTTTGCTGCCTGTCATGATCACCTTTCCCGACAAAACCGTTTCCGGATAAGCATCTGAGGAAAGCTCGTATTGCTGATTGGTTTCGAACTGACTTAACTCCTGTTCGGGAACATTTACAGTAAACTTCAGGCTTGAGATGTCTGTGATTTGAAGTAAAGGAATACCTGGCGCCGCGAAGGCGCCTTCTTCGGTTAGTTTGGCGGTAATAATTCCGCTGAAAGGCGCTGTAATCGTCGTTTTATTGATTTGCTCCGTTATAGTTGCCTTCTGTACTTTGGCTGATTTTAAAGCCAATTCGGTCTTTTCCAACTGAACGCCCTGAATGGCATCGGCATTGGCAAGAACGGTATAGCGTTTTACATCTGCTTCCAATCCTTCAATCTGAATTTCAATGGTTTGTAATTGAAGTTTCAGCAAGGAGTTGTCCAGTTGAACCAAAGCCTGACCTTTTCTGACCGCGCTTCCGGCATCCACCAAAACGGAGTTTATCTTTCCCTGAATATCCGCGCTGATTCTTGTCTCTTTGTTAGGTTCAAAAGTTCCCGGGTAAGAAATATCGTTTTTAATACTTTCAAGCTTCAGGGTGATGGCCTGCACATTAATTGCCTGTTCTTTATCGTATTGATAAACCCTGTTTACCGTTGTTGCTTTGTTGCTTCTGAGCTGAAATACCACGATGGCTATTAACGCCAATGCTACAACTATATAAATGATCGCTTTTTTCATTTCCTTGATTTTTAATTCGTAATTATTAATTTTTAATTTTTTATTGCAATCAGGTTTCCTGTTACACGTTTGTATTCCAGTTCAGCTTTTCGCAGATTTACCATTGCAACGATATAGTTTTGCTGTGCTTCCCGTAAGGAATTGTCGGCCAGCAGCAAGTCGGTAACATTTGCCAGGCCTTGTTCATTTTGTAACACAGTATTGTCATAAATCTTTTTAGCGAGTTCAATCTGGATCTTGACATTGGCAATGTTTGCGTTTGCTATATTGAATTGCATTTCGGCATTCACCTTGTCAAGTGCAGCCTTTTCAGAAACTATTTCCTTTTGAATAATCGTTTTATTTACTTCTTTCTTTTTCCCATCTATTTTATGTCGTGTAATCATACCATTAAAAAGGGGGATTGTAAGTTGAGCCCCGACATATCCTATTGGATGGAAATTAAAAAAACTATTGGTACCGGTAGTGCCAAAGCCATTCGAGCCGTATATTCCATAGGCATTCAGCGATGGCAATCTTGAATTTTTCAGTCCGCTTAACTCTGATAAACTTAGTTCCATCTTTTTTTCAATCAAAAGCAGATCAGTTGTTATTTTATCCTGCAAGACAACTTCAATAACCGGGCTTTCATTAAGCAATACTCTGATGGAATCAGAAATGGGTTTTCCCATAAGGAATTTAAGTGCATTTAATACTTGCTGATGTTGGGAAAACACTGTGCTTCTTTGCGTTTTTAACTGTTCCTGCTGCAATTTCAGTCTGTCAACATCAGTGCCTTTGGCCAGCTGTTGTTGGTTGAGTAGTGTAGTTGTCTGCACCAGTTTATCGATATTTGTAATATTGCTATCCATAAAAGCCAACTGATTTAGCAAAATCTGGGCATTGTAATAGGCATTTGAAACTTCCAGAACAACATCTTCATCTGTTTTCTTCTCCATAATTCCAGAAAGTTCGTTGGCAATGCGTGTACTTTTAATCGCGCTTAAAACTGAGGGATTGAAAAGTGGCATTGCGATCTGCAGATTGGTACTCAGGTTGTGAGGTACGCCAAACTGAATTTCCTTATAGGTATCAGGCGGACCACCAAAAGCTGATTGTGGCATTATCTGATAGGGCAGATCGGTATAATATCGGTAGTCAGCGAAACCGGCAATTTTGGGAAGTAAAGCGCTTTTCGCTTCGCGGTTCTTTTCTTCGGCAATCAAACCATCCTGCTGAGCCAATTTGATGTTGCGGTTGTAAACCAGCGCAGTGTCAATGCATTGCTGCAGTGAAAGGGTTTGTGCAAATCCCTGAATGGAGGTGATAATCAAAATAAAAAAAACCATCATTACTTTAGATAAAAAAGTATGGGCATTTCTGTCATTCGATTGATTTTTCGTTTTCATAATTAAACTGTTTTCATATTTAAAGTTTTTAATTCAAGTACCATTTCATTTAAAAGTTGTTCATCTTTCATAAATAACCTGAATCCGGATAATAGCCTGGTAACTATTGTCGTGGTATGAACTTTGGTTTTAAAGGAATTTTCCATCTTTCCCTTATTTATAATCGTTTCCAGGTAATTGAACGCCATCATTCTTATTCGGAACAATGATTTTCTGATTTCGTCATTTCTATTGATTAATGTTGAATCTAAAATGATGGATAGATAAAAAGGATTTTGTAGAAAAATAAAATAGAGTCGTTTGAAGAGCAATTTAAGTTCTGTTTCGGCCGGTTCAATACTACTTGAAAACTGGTCAACATATTCATTTATATCCTTTTCAAAGTCGTTAAGGATTGACTGAATGATGCCTTCATCACTACCAAATTGATGGTAAAGCTGCTTCTCATCAATATTCAATTCAATGGCCAGATGCTGAATGCTTAATGCTGAAATGCCTTCATTCGTAATAATTTCCTTTGCTTTTTTTATGATTATCAAGTTTTCTGTTTCCATAATTTAATTTTATGTGAATGAATATTCACTAACATAATTGCATAAATTTTTTTTGATTACTATTTATTTCTTTCCGAAATCATGAAATAAGCGAGTGCAGTAAATACGCTCGTAACAATTATTCGGAAAACCATTGCGCCAATTGTTTTGGTTTCATATATGCCACCTGTATAAATATGTATAAACAGTCCTGCAAAAGCCAATAACAAGACTAAAACAGAAACGCCCAATGGCCTTAATGTCCAGGTTTTCAATTTAATAAAACCAACTGCAGCAACAAGATACAGGATGCTGCTGATGAAATTTGCCCAGACAACAAACAAAACATAGTTTCCTTCTTTGGCTCTGATACCAAACAAATCGAGAATCACCGAACCACTGAGATAAAGAGTGACGAAACCAAAAACAGCTAAAATTCCAGCGATACTATAGGGCAGTGCTTTTTTCATACTGCCTTATTTTTGATTAATGTAAGAATAGATTGTATCATATTATCTCCTATCCGATTGATATCAAACTGGAAATTTGCAATCCTCCATTTAAACATCTGCAATTTGAATGTTCCCATAACGATATGCATAATTTCTTCGGTTGTAATCGCATTTGTAAACACTCCTTTTTGCTGACCTTCCATGATGATTGGCATCAGGTGTCTGATTTTCACATTCATCAGATTCAGTATGGCTTCATTGATCATCTGACTTTGTTCCATTAATCCATCTGAAAAAACTGCGACTGCAAAATGTGGATTCTCATTAAAAAACCTGAATTGCTCATGAAACAGCGCAGTAAACTTTTCCTCTGGATGTACCACATTTGCAAGATTGGTTAACCGTTCATCGACACTATGGGCAAGATAATTAAGCATCGCGACGATGATTTCTTCCTTACTTGCAAAATGCCTGTAAATAGCACTTTCAGAAAACTTCATTTCTTTTGCCAGATTCTTGATAGTCAATCCTGTAACACCGGACAAGTTAAGTATTTTACCAGCTGCTTCAATGATTTCAAACTGACGGGGTGTAATATCCAT
>CAJBPB010000142.1 GCA_903957365.1 uncultured Bacteroidota bacterium | reverse complement strand
TTCTGTTTAAACAATTACTATTTAGAATTTTTCTAAATAAACGCTATTTTTGTCATAAACAAAATACTACTTACAATGGGAACACAAATTAAAGACTTACAATTCAGTGAATTACCCTATGATTTCAAAGCATTGGAACCCAATATCGATGCCATGACAATGGAAATTCATTATACACGTCATCACAAAGCATATTTCGACAATCTGCAGGCTGCAACAAAGGGAACCGAAATGGCCGAACTTCATTACTGCGAATTGTTGAAAAATATCAGTAAATATCCGGTTGCAGTGCGTAACAATGGCGGAGGACATTACAACCACAAACTCTTCTGGTCGGTTATGTCGCCCAATGGTGGCGGAGAACCACAGGGTACAGTAAAACAGGCGATTACAGATCAGTTTGGGTCTTTTGAGACATTCAAAGAATTGTTTAATAACGCAGCCAAAACCAGATTTGGAAGTGGCTGGGCCTGGTTATGTTTAAAGGATGACAAAACATTGTGTGTTTGTTCGACTCCTAATCAGGATAATCCGTTGATGGATGTTTCTGAATGCAAAGGCGTTCCATTATTGGGACTGGATGTTTGGGAACATGCCTACTACCTTAAATATCAGAATAAGCGTCCTGACTATATCAGTGCATTCTGGAATGTAGTAAATTGGGAAGAAGTGGAGAAAAGATATTTGAAAGCCCTTGTTTAATCTGACGAGATAACAGATTTTAACTTTCACATGGGATTAAGATAATCTGTACATAAAATTTGCCACTGATTTTTATACAAACGTATGAAAATCAGTGGCAAAATAATTTTTAGCGGATCGACTATTTATTCAAAAGCCAGCATTGACTTTTTAATTCTGTCAATAGCATCATACAATTCAGTTTCCGTAATTACCAAAGGAGGCGCAAAACGAATAATATGACCATGGGTTGGCTTGGCTAAAACACCATTCTCTGCCATTTTCAGACAAACGTCCCAGGCTGTTTTTCCATTTTTAGGACGGATAACGATGGCATTCAGCAAGCCTTTACCGCGCACCAATTCAATCATATCATGTTTGAAGTTACTCATTTCACTGCGGAATATTTTGCCCATTTTATCGGCATTCTCAGCTAGCTTCTCATCTTTAATAACTTCTAAGGCAGCCACTGCAACCCTGGCGGCCATAGGATTTCCGCCAAATGTGCTTCCATGTTCACCTGGTTTGATACAAAGCATTATTTCATCGTCGGCCAAGACTGCTGAAACAGGATAAAAACCACCAGAAAGTGCCTTTCCAAGAATCAACATATCAGGACGTACACCTTCGTGCTCACATGCCAGAAGCTTACCAGTCCGTGCAATTCCAGTCTGAACTTCATCAGCTATGAAAAGCACATTCTTTGCTTTACAAAGATCGAATGCTTTTTTCAGATATCCTTCATCAGGAACAAATACACCAGCCTCTCCCTGAATCGGTTCTACCAAAAATCCGGCGACGGTTGGATCGGCCAATGCCAATTCTAGTGCTGGGATGTCATTGTAAGGAATGGTAATAAAACCAGGGGTGAAAGGCCCAAAACCGTCACGTGAATCAGGATCGGTTGACATACTTATAATAGTAATTGTACGGCCATGAAAATTACCTTCGCAAACAATTATTTTTGCTTCGTTTTCAGGCACGCCTTTTTTCAAATACGCCCATTTACGACATAATTTAAGTGCAGTTTCATCGCCCTCAGCGCCGCTATTCATCGGCAAAACCTTCTCATAACCAAAATAATCGGTAATGTATTTTTCATACACGCCTAATGTACTACTAAAAAATGCACGCGAAGTGAGTGTCAGCGTCTGTGCCTGTTCAATCAATGCTGCAGCAATCTTTGGATGACAATGACCCTGATTTACAGCCGAATAAGCAGAAAGGAAATCAAAATATTCTTTTCCTTCCAGATCCCACACTTTGGCTCCTTTTCCTTTGGCTAATACAACCGGTAGCGGATGATAATTATGCGCGCCATATTTTTCTTCAAGTTCAATCGCTTCGTGCGAAGTCAAATGTTGTGTCATAAAATTTATTTTTAGTTTTTATTCGCTAGTGTGAATAGTTTAACAATTCTGCTACAAATGTACAACTCTTCTTTTATCTGCCAGTCCAATTTGCAGAAAGGTGCAATAATTTTCTTCAAACAGATTATAAAAGATGCCTGAATGGGAGAAGTAACCATTCGAAAAATTTATTGATCAATGGTCTGCGTTTCCATAATTCATAATCGAAACTTTCGGTACTTTCCATTGTAGTCTGGATATGGTGCAAAACCATACCTGCAATTTCCTTATTACGGCCTAACAAAACCATTTCATACATATACCGAAAACTTCGATAATCGAAATTTGGCGAGCCAATGCTGAAATAGGAATTGTCAATCAGTAATAATTTAGCATGCAGATTATGAGGATAATACATCGAAAATTGGATTCCACCAAGGTGAAGAGTACCCATATATTTATTTCTTAAAATATCAACCAGGCCAACATCTGATCGTCTGGGAATAATCACCTGAACTTTAACTCCTCTCTGCACAGCATCAAGCAAAGATTTTCGCAACATATATCCCGGAAGAAAATAGGGTGTAACCACGACAACGCTCTCCTTCGCTTTTCGAATCATCTGTATATACCGACGCATAATCCGCTGCCTTGTTATGGAGGGCATATCACGAACTACTTCAAACTGGTTATGCCTGAGCAACCGGAGGTAATTGGTTTTGAAAAGCACATATTTATTATAGATCTTATAATCAAGATTGAAAACCTTTTTAAAAGTTAAGGTAAGATCACCTTTTATTCGTAAAACAGATTCGCGCCAGTTCAGATTATACTCAGTAAGATTGAATGATCCGATATAGGAAATCTTGTCATCGATAAGAAGCATTTTTCGATGATTCCGGCGGTGGCCACGGGTAAAAAGATCGGTATTGAATTTAATCTTTTCAAAAAAACGTATCTGCCCTCCTACCCGGATAAGTTCATCAAAAAAATTATTATTTACACCGGAGCTGCCCCAGAAATCGATAAGCACCTTAACTTCCACCCCAGCTTTTGCCTTTTTGATCAGCGCATCGCGAATTCTGGTTCCAATAACATCATTTCCAATGCGATAAGTTTCAATATAAATATAATTGGCTGCACTGTCGATATCATGAACCATTGCATTGTAATACCAGATAGGGTCTGCAAATAAATGATATGGTTCATTAATTTCTCTCATTACTTAGCCGGTTTTACTATTCTGACATACCATATTTTGTGTTTTATCCTGCTATTGACTCTGATGAATGGGCTTTTTTTCTGATAATAACAAACAGGGTTATCATTATCGCAAGTGCAATCAAACCAATAAGCGAATATTGATAAAGATTGATTAAATTCTGCTGCCTGGCATTTTCAACTTCCAGCCGTTCAATTTCGGGTAACAATTCGTCGATTTTAAATCTGGCTTCAGTTTCCTTTACTGATATGTCATTAAGTTCACTAGCAAGTGAATCCTTGGTTGCTGAGTAGATCGTAAATTCGTTTTTGAAACCAGAGAAGTCGCCAAGGGCAGCATAATTTTTCAGTTTGTATTCATTTACAATAATAGAATAGCTTTTAATGCCAAGTTCTGTTGACATTTCAAGGCATTTGTCAAGATAACGGTTTGATTCTTTGTAATTATCACTCTTATGGTAGGCAGCTGCCATATAATAATACAAACGGACAATACCTTCCTTATATCCAATTGCTTCGCAAATTTTCATCGCTTTGTCGTACCTTTCAAAAGCCTCAGTCATTTGTCCTCTGTCGCGATAATCATTGCCGATATTAGATAAAACTGTTGACATTCCACTCTTATTTACTAACTTTTTTCGGATTTCAAGAGAATGTTCGTAATATTCAAGTGCTTTCACCGTATCCTTAACAT
>CAJBPB010000141.1 GCA_903957365.1 uncultured Bacteroidota bacterium | reverse complement strand
GGTTGCCTGCTTACATTCATAAAAATGATTACCTTTCTTTGTGATGAAAAAGGGCAAAATCGAGTGGTTTTTTGTCCAGATACCATATTTACTTCCCAACTGTCGGTTTACGAAGATATAAAATGCAGCGCATTCTTCATCAGTAAGGCGTTTTAAAAAATCTGGTTTGTCCTGATGTATTATGCGTTTGTTATGGGGGATGTGAAATAAAGTGTCGTACTCAAAATCGTTTCGTTTCAAACCTAATTCCTGCAAACGATTGTAGAGGTCAGTGTCGTCCCAGCCATAAGTTTTTATACATTCATTGTACCCGTTTACGTTTATAAAATCATCACGATAAAGATAAACTGTGCCGTTGAGATGCTTTTCATTGTCATTTCTTCGGTTTTGCCAGTTTCCGCAATAAAAATTACCGGGTTTTAGATCATGACATTTAAAAAAAGAAGGCATAATTTTGACATCTGCATCCATTTTTAAAAGACGGTTTCGGGTGGTGAGTCTGGCTGAGAGGTTAAACGCAATTGATAGAACCCATTTGGGTTGGTTTTTCACCTCTGCAAGTATAATCCTTCCATCCTGGTATTTTTGGATCAATGGAGCAAGCGATTTTTCCGAATCCCAGTCAACAATTATGATTTCACTGATTTGCTTGTGCATTAGCCAGCTTTGAAGGACTTCTTCAAAGTTATCATGCCGGTTTTTTATTGCTGTAAACAATGAAATTCCGGGAATAACATCAGACATCGCAAAACTTGACAAATACTTTGTTTCAAAATCAGGTTGCTTTAGTGCGATTTTAGGGTTTATTTTATTGGAAATAATACGAAATGGTATCTGAAACAATTCCAAAATTCGACTTTGTCTTGGTTTTAGCGGTTTTGGTTTGTCCGTTTTCATAGCATAGTTTTTTTTAAGCTCCCAGCGGTTTTGCTGATGAAATCATTGGCAAGGCTATTGCATCCTCATAAATCACCGTTTTTATAAGTTCTTCATATTCACACAACATATCCTCCTCCCAAAATAGTATCTCAACGGCCGCTCGCGCTTGTTTACCCATTTCCTTTGCCTCATTTTATGATCTAGCATTAACTTTATTTTTTTTGCCAATTGTTTAATCTTTCCGGGATGGTAAAACAGCGCTGTCTCACTATCAGTCAATTGTTCTGAAATTCCAAATACCGGTGTTGTTACAATAGGCAATGAACAAGACATGGCCTCCAATATTACCAGGGGGAATGATTCATTGGTAGAGGAACAAACGTAAATATCAGAGGCGTTAAAATAATCCATTATATTTTCCTGATTATCCAAAATCACAATATCTTTCAATTCATCAATCTCCTCAATGATTTGCTGGTAATATGCATCATTATAATTTTTACCAATAATCATGAAATGAAGATTATCGTTCGATTTGAGTACAATCTTAGCGGCTTTTACAAAATCAAGTTGCCCTTTTCATTGCAATTTTCTTCATCAATGACAAATGGTTTGGTAAGCGACCTTCCTCTTTACCTATTTTGAGATAATGGACCAAAGGATTAATTTTTGAATTTTTGACATCAATATATGTTGAGATATAATTATTTGTATCAAACATTGAACTTGGATTTCTGCCTTCTTTCCACCCAAATTCACAAAAATGTTTTAAAGGATTGATCCCCGATTCAGCGTATGATCCTCATTTTCAAATTCATTTTTCTGTTTTTCGATTTCTGTAGATGATGCTGTTTTATGGGGCATCCGACTCTCTTTTTTGCCATATTTGATAAAATGCAACAAAGGGTTCATCCCATTTTCTTTTATATCGGGGTTTTGTAAAAGATAAAGTGACGAATCAAATTTTTCGGATGGGTTTCGGTCCTCAAAGCCGCCGTAAAGCAGGTAATGTTTGGCAGGGTTCATTTTTGACAATGCTACATCAGGATTGTTTTGCAAATAGTAGCTTTCGCTAAAGAAAGCACTTCTGCTTATTCTGCTGATATACCTGATTGTTTTTAGACTTCTCCTGATGAAATGAAAAACCTTTTGAGCGAAAAAATAAGGCCGGCTTTTAAAAACATCAGAAAACCAATCCGAAAGATGCCCGTTTTTGTTGTCAGCGGTAACCACCACGATACCTGGAATAATGGAATCATACAAGGTAACACTCCATTTGTGGGGCAGTTGTTTCAGAAACCACTTAACACCTGTTTCTTCGTGCCATTCGGGTATTTTGTTGAGCAAATAATTGTTTATGATTAGTGTACTGCCATTTATCACAAGCCCCTTCAGTGGTCTTGAATATTTCTTCCAATCACGGGGTGAGTTGCCGTGAATGTCGCAGATTACAAGATCGAAATACTTGGTTGACGTGCTCATAAAATGAAGAACGTCGTCAACAACTACAGTTACTGACAAACCGTTGAGATTGTCAGTCGCGCCTCTGTCGTGATGATCAACAGTAGTAACAAGGCAGCCCAAATTTGCCAGCATTGCCGTGAGCCGGCCACGTGAAGTTCCTAGTTCCAAAACTTCTTTTCCGGCAAATAAAGTTGCATATTCGAGAATAATTTCTGTGGCATCCTCGTTCATTGACCAGCCTGGTACACCCCATTGTCCAAAGTTTCCGAGCCATTTAAACTTTTCAATCATGGTAGAACAGGCTTTTAAAAAAACTTTATTCTCAGCCGTTAGTTGCTCAAAATGGGTATTAGCCATGATAAATGAATTTCCAAAGTGATACCCCCATGCCTTACCCTGATCACCTTTTAAACCATAATCAATATAATACTGAAAAGCACGACAAAATGGAAATTCATATAAAGGAACAGGTAAGGCGTTCAGTTTTTGAAAAGTAGCGGCGATGACTCCTTGTTCGTCCATGTCTTTTTTTCCATTATGTCCTTGCGATAATGGCTGTGAGGCCAATACTTCCGTAATCAGCGACATATATCTGCATTTTGGCGGCAGCGACACCAAACCGGAATACAGCATCAATTCAAGGTCAACAAGTCCGGAATATTCCCCATAGATCGAAGGGTTTTCCGCATCATCCTGCGAAAGTCTTACAACATCTCCTCCTTCTTTCCATTGCTTGTACCAATCCGGTTTTTCGGTTATAACCATATCTCCGTCGAGGATCCATTCTGGTGCATCAGGTCGCACCCTTTCCGGAAACCATTTCCACCAATATCCGAAATTTTCAGGTGGGCAGCCAGCATCTATCAGAAAGCAGGCAAGTTCAGGATTATCTTCTTCCGACACCGGCCACCATTCCACCGGTTGATCAGCCCATTCAAGAACATTTCTTACACGCGAAGCATCGATACCCTGCGTGCAAAGGCAATAGTCAACTTCGTTTCCGAAAAGCCGGGTTGCCTGCCCGATTGCAGAGCGGGTTATCATATCATCAAGCCCATCGCCTTTAATCCATCGGATTACTGGTCGGGT
>CAJBPB010000140.1 GCA_903957365.1 uncultured Bacteroidota bacterium | reverse complement strand
TTTAGTATCTGTCCATTAAGTCGGGTGTTTGATTCAAAATGTTCGGGTTCGAGGTTTCGATGAGCTGAAAATCAGGAGTGTACTGAGGTACATGACTGATTTGAAGATCGAGAATAACGAAGAAATCGGACATTATGGACAAACGCTATTTAAAATCATTTTTAATAAACTTGCATTTTTATAAACAAATATGCTATTTTTGCTGCATAATTAATTAGTTATCACTTAAAAACCTCTACTGTATGAAAACCACTGCAAAAATTTTATTCCTCCTTTTACTGGTTGGTAGTATTGCCACAGGATGCAAGAAACTACTTGATGTTGAATTCGATGCTGATTTTAAAGCAACCATGGATGTTGATGTGCCGGCAACTTCTCTGAAAGCGGATACTTATCCTTTTTCTGATACTTACACCATTGACCCTGCGACAAACTCTGATTACCATAAATATGCTGATAAAATTGTAGATGTCAACTTAACAGGAATTTCAGGCACAATAACATCAGTAAATCCCACAGGTGTACATTTGCTTGCAGGAACTGTTGTTGAAGTATCAAAGGCAGGCTTTGCTACTGTTGCTATATTTACAACCCAATCAATTCCGATTGCAGTTGGCACAACTGTTACCTACAATGACACAGATGGTTCATTTGATGCACTCGATGCGATTTTCAAGGATCAGAATCCGATTACTATAACGTATTCTGGTGCAACAGATCAACCAGGTGTAACATTCACATACGAACTTGTTTTTGCAACTACTGTCACTGCAAACCCTCTTTAATTTGTAAAAAAAGAATTGTTTAGTCCGAAGCCCGTTAAAATTTTAGCGGGCTTTTTCATTTGAACCTAACCGATGGAATTGGGTCACAATATTGAAAATATTTTCGATTTTATGATTTGTGGATCAATCTTTGTAATATTGCAGAGATGATAACACAGAATGTAATCACGGAAATTTAATTCACAACTCATTAATTCTAATTAATCACAAACTATGAAAACACGTATTTTTTTATTGAGTGCCATGTTGATTGCTGCTTTCGCTTTTTTCGCATTCAGCGTTCCGCAGGACCAGAAGAAACCAGCTCCCTGGAAAATTGATGCAAAATTCAAAGCGATGAAAAATCCATCTGCCGGAGATGCTGAAAGCGTTAAACTTGGAAAAGCACTCTATGCTAAGCATTGTAAATCATGTCATGGTAATCTGGGATTGGGCGATGGACCAAAATCAACCAATCTTGAAACTTTTCCCGGAGATTTCTCAGACGCAAAATTCCAGGCCGCTTATGCTGATGGTGAATTGTATTATATGACAGTAAATGGTCGCGACGAAATGCCGAAATTTGACAGCAAAATTCCTGATGAAGAAGGAAGATGGGCTGTTGTAAATTATGTGCGTTCGCTGAAAAAATAATTCAGGATCTGCATTCGTTCTTTATTTGCAAATTCAAATAAGTTCACAAGTTGATAGTAAGTTCATTATCACTTGTGGACTTTTTTTATTGTGTATGATTTTTCTGGTTTATCTCTAACACTATTAAAAGATGGTATGTGTTAGAAATAGCCGTTTGTTATATTCTTGTTACCATATTGACTATGGATTTATAAAAAATGAAGCACTTTGCGATCCAAAACCAAATGATCTGGTGAATCTGTAAAATCCAAAAAACAAATCATGCGATTAATTTGAGTGTTTGGACAAGCATCTGGTAAGTTGTTTGCTAATATATTTTAAATATTTTTAACAAATGATAACCCGGGTATCTGCAAGTCAAAACCAGGATAATAATCCTAAATATCAGTAAAACAATTTAATATAAAATTAATGGATGCTAAAGTTGATGTATATCAACAAATATACTTGTTTAAATCGCCTGATATCTAAAATAATGTCATTTTGAAGCAAAGTGTGGTGAACAAAAAGCTTGGTAACATTGTGTGAAAATAAAATCAGTGTTTTAAAAGATAATTGAGAAACCAGAAATTTATCAAAAAACCAAAAAATCACATTATGAAACAAATTAAATTTTTACGCATTATGCTAGCCATCTTGGTTATGGCTTCTTTTGCTTTGACATCATGTACCAAAGAAGGTCCAACCGGACCAGCCGGTAAAGACGGTGTTGATGGTGTAGATGGAACAAATGGATCAGATGGCTTACCTGGTGTTGATGCAACAGCAGTTTGTATTACTTGCCACACTACAGTTAATATGAATGCAAAACAGGCAGAGTACCAATTTTCAAAACATTTTACCGGTAACACAAGTGCCAGATTTGGCAAATATTGCGCAAGATGCCACACTAGTGAAGGATATCTTGAAGTTACAAGTAATGGTCAGCCAAGTGTTAGAAATGATATTGCCAACGCAACCAGAATTAATTGCACGACCTGCCACAAACATGGCGGATTTGACTTTGAGAATTCAGCCGACACCGTTTCAATGATTATGAGAGTTGTTGATCCTGTTACATTGGTTTACAATTCAGAATCAGTAGATTTTGGTGCATTGAACAATACCTGCGTTACCTGTCACCAGATTCGCGGTACAACTACACCTAAAGTAAGTGATACAACCGGCACTGCTGATCCAAACTACGTTCAGCTTGCTTTCTTCCCTCTCGACAATGCTTTGGAAGGTACAACCGTACAATATAAAGT
>CAJBPB010000139.1 GCA_903957365.1 uncultured Bacteroidota bacterium | reverse complement strand
TAACACCTGAATCCGCATCGAGGAAAACCATAATGAGTTCATTATTTTTCACAATCACATCTACCACGAAATGGTCACTACCTTCGATGGCTTCTTCGGTGAGTTTGTAAATTTGTTCTTCAGTTATCATATGTTATTTTTACAAAAAGAGGGGACTGCTGTCCCCTCCAATATCCTTTACCAACAGGCGTAAAGCGCTGCAAAGATACAACATTATTTTATTTATTTCCAATAGATTAATAAATAAAACCGTCACTTTGCATGCATGGAATAGCTTGTGGCCAACCCATACACTTCACGACATCCCGGAAGAAAAAAACCTGAAACGCAAGCGTTTCAGGTTTTTAAACTGTTGTCCGACTAGGATTCGAACCTGGACAGGCAGAACCAAAATCTGCAGTGCTACCGTTACACCATCGGACAATTTCCGCTTCAATCGGAGTGCAAAGGTAGAAAAAAAATGTAGTATCCAAATTTAAATGTTTTTTTTTTTCAAATTTGAATAGCAACAATGCGGCCAAAACAATCATGAATTAAAAAGTGTCGTTTATATCTGCTGTTTTGTTTCTACGCTCAGGTATTGTTTTAAATGAATTGGTAGTCGATAGGTTAAATAATCGTTAATGATTCAATTTCAATAAAAAACGCAGATTAGTCATAGCTGGATTATTTTCCGGCGTATTACACTGCAATGGAGAAGGATGTGCCTGATTTCTATTCTGATCCGGATTTGAGAAATTGTCTTAAATTTATCCTTTGGCATTTTTAGTGAAAGATGCCCTCATACTTTGTTAAAATCTCCGTCAATAGCAGCACTATTGACGGAGATTTTGCCTCATCTGAGAACTTAATTCTTCAAAAAACTAATCAAAAATAAAATACAGACAGTTTCTGAACAAAAATGACATTATTTCATTCGAATACTAACAGGTTCTTTTGAATCCTATTTTTGTTGATTTTAGCATTGATGCTTGTTACATAATGGATTATCTATAAAAAATGAGTCATTTGATCAGAGTATCAAAATAGGGACAAATAACTGTTTTTTATTTTGTGATTCAATCTCAACTTTAATGACCTCACCCTGAAAGTGCCAAAGCGATCCGCCTGGGTTATTATTCAGATAAATTGTTTTGCCTGTTTTTGTCTGAAGGCTAGATAACCAATAATGATATTTTTCGCCAATATTATTATATATGTATATATCAATATTGAAAATCAACTTATCTGAAGGATTATAAAGTTCCAAAGAGTGAACATCAGTTTTCTCTTTGATATATGAAATTTGAAGAAATCGGGGTCGCATTGGCCACATTTTGCTATTACAATTTGTTAAATAATATAAAAAAACGGAGGACAATGCTTAAATAAAATGAATCGACTTAAGATTAATCTGTCCCATTACTAACTGTAACAACGGTATTTGAGTTTCCGATATCTATCCCAATATATGTAACATTGTCTTTCACATATGTTATTCCTCCTCCAACTTCAGCAGATTTATTTTGCACCTGCATTGCTGATAAAGATTGTAGACAATATCCTTCACTTGCGCACAAGTATGGCTCAGGATAAGTGATTACTTCCAGTACACCATTGAATTCATCTATAAACATATCAACCAACTCCTTATACATAGCACCTCCACCAACCAGATAAAGTTTTGATGTTTTAAGAAAATCTTCATCTGATAGTTTCAAGCGCAAAGCTGGAGAAATTACTTCAGTATAATAACTCTGCAGTGCCTTTGCCCTGATTTCAGTAACATCTAGTTTATGTCGGTTAATTACAAAAGTTCCACGTTGAAATGCCCTTTCTACTTGTTGTTGTGTCAGCATATGCAAATAATAGTGTTTTTCAAGTTCAGTCTTGACAATATTAACAGCATAATGAATTCCATTGACACTATAAGTTGTACGTTGAATTACCCCGGAAACAGTGCTTAATGCCACTTCAAAAGTTCCATATCCTAAGCTACAAACAAAGAAATTCTCCTTTTCAGCAAATTGACCTTCACGAATAGCTTTTATACAACCATCTATCTCCGTCAATACGTTTGTTGATTTAACATTCAAACTAACTTTTTCGATACCCGGACCTCCAAATGTGCGAGTATCGAAGCTAACCTGATGATTACCATTAAAAAACTGAATGGCTGAATCACGATACAAAGGATGTGTAATGTAAGGGAAACCAACTGTTATAATCATTTGGTTGTCAGAACCCTGACTTCCCAGAATCAAGGATGTACTTGCAAGTAGCTGATAGTCTATATCTTGAGGTGAACTATTCAGAAATTTATGTGGAGAAACACCTTCATTAAGGGCAAGATTCCCAATCATATAATTTCGGTTGTTTCTGAAATTCTGGATTTTCATTCCATCAATAAAATTTGTAGCGACTTTTGCAAAATCGTTGGAGGTTTCCTCGAATACGCTTGGGAAAACATAGAATCTTTTCATTTTATAATGTATTAAGTTTAAAACTTTAAAATTAAAACGTATTGAATTTTAATTATTTACCTTGAATACTGAGTTATCCATTTCAGGTAGTTCATTAATTGACAATCTCAGAAATGAACCCGGAATTTCAGTACTCGGTTCAGTTATTATATTATTGCTTTTATCATCTACCGGCTTTAAATGAATCATTCCATTCATTTCATCCTCTATAATATCAAGATTAGTATTCACATCACTTTTAACATAAGATTTTTCATTTTTTTCAGAAACGAAATCATTTTCATTAATAAGAACCTGCGACAAAAGCTCCTCTGGCTTTTGACATTCATGTTCAACAGGAAAATTTTCATGCACCTCTTCCTTTTTCAAATTAAAAACCGGCAATTCAGGTGAGATAGAACTGGTTTCTAGTAAATCCTCAATAGAAATATCCTGAATTTGAACTACTTGATAATCTATTGGCTGATTTAAATCCGTTTCTATTGTTGGTTTAAATACAGCATTCTGAGCTTCCAATATTCCATGAAAATTATTCTTTTCTGGATACATTTTCGAAATCTGCTGTGCCATATAAAGTCGGGCTTCTTCGAAAGCATTCAGGTTATCAAAGGTGTTTACATATGAATTGACTATTGCACCATCTTCAACAGATAAATTCCTTGTATAAATACTTCCGAAAAACTCTGAGCTGCGATAAAAATGCGCGGTGCCTGAAACAATGATCGAACCTTCAATCCTACCATAACAACTTAGACTTTCTGCTCTGATAAAGCCCTTTACATATCCTGAAACACCGATTATCAAGTGTTTATCAGATTCAATTAAACCGATATGCTCTCCATCTAGTCTTGTGTCGGAATTAAAATTTAACTCACCGTACATTTTGCACCCATTGTGAATTAATACTGGCACCTCAGATTCCTGATTTTGCGTATGTTTTGAATAGTTCCAGCTCTTCATGAATTTAGTGGGCTTCATACTCTTATTTTTTTTATCAACACTCAACACTTATTTATGCTTAAGTTGAATCTTAATAAAAAAGATCAGCCAAAAACATTTTACTATGAAATTATAAACAGTAGGTATACATTTTAGAAATTTACTTTTTATTAAGTAATATTTCTTCTCCTTAAACAATCCTCTCCAAAATTCTCATGAAAACTAAATTTCTTCAACAAGTTGCAAGCAAAACAAACTCATTAAGAACTTTGTGCGAATATACATAAAATTTTTCGCGTTTTCAATATGTATAGCCTACTATTTCTATTTTTTTTCTAAGTTTATTTTTTTCTAATGTTTCGTACACACAAAAAACTACTCAAAAATTAAATCCAGATAGTTTCTAAGGGTGTTTTAGATGTCGATATGTTTTCCAATGACTGATATCAGATCATCTCTTCTGACAGGTTTGGTGATGTAATCGTTGCATCCTGATTCGATTACCCTTTGACGGTCTCCCATCAGCGCATAGGCTGTCTGGGCGATGATTATAACCCGATCATCAAGCAGACGAATTCTTCTGGTAGCTTCAAAACCATCTATTCCGGGCATCTTAATGTCCATCAAAATGATACTGATATCTGGATTATTCCGAAACGTTTCGATCGCTTCGAAGCCATTGGTGGCGGTTAAAATTTCAAGGGATTGTTTATTGATGAATTTTGTCAGGAGCATGCGTGAGGTTTCATCATCATCCACTATGAGTATTTTAAGTTGGGTCATAATTTGTAGTATCTGTTAATCATGAGCATAGTATTCAGTATTAAAATCAAGACTTATCCGGAATAGTAAAATAGAATGCGGAGCCTTTTTCAAGTTCACTCTCCACCCATATGCTACCTGCATGTTTTTCAACAAATTCTTTGCAAAGAATCAGTCCCAGACCAGTTCCCTTTTCATTTTCTGTACCTGAAGTAGAAATGTTCTGGTCAAGATGAAACAGTTTGCCGATACTTTCTTTAGAAATGCCAAGACCGGTATCAGTTACTGAAATTACCATGACATTTTGATCCTTTGTTGCCGAAATGGTGATTTTTCCTCCTGACTTTGTGAATTTAATGGCGTTAGAAATCAGATTTCTCAACACAGTACTGATCATATACTTGTCAGCATAAACAGTCGTCTGCACTGACAGATCTTTATTGATAGCAATAGACTTTTGTCCTGCAATTAATGTTATTTGAGAAATAGTTTTATCGATCAGCTCTTCTAAAACAAATACCTCCGGATAAAAAACCATTCTCCCGGTTTTGGATTGTGACCATTCCGTAAG
>CAJBPB010000138.1 GCA_903957365.1 uncultured Bacteroidota bacterium | reverse complement strand
TTGCTTTCGGTTTATGTGCAATTGCCATGAATGGATTTATTGCTACCTGCAATTGCATAATAAAAACACCTGCAAGTCCTCTTCATTATCTGTGATATTCATATGTGCATAAAGTGAAAGGTCGGAATTTTGTAAGGTTCATATGCTATTGCCATGGCTTGCGGAATGTTACATTCATTCGTGTCTGAAGCTAACTGCCCAACTCTAGAAGACCACACTCATTTATGTAACAATCCTCAGCCTCGCACTGAAGCAGTGGCTGATTCTTATGTGAATCATCCACAACTTCCTTTTGCCTCGTTTACAAAACGCAATTGCATTTCAGTTAGGATGAATATATTTAATAGATTTCAAACCTAGAAGCATACTTTTTTCGTTGAGGATTAATACACACTGATGCTATTCGTCCTGAGGGCTCTATTGGAGCTCTGCTGTCGGAAGAAAAATCCGACAACTTCATAAGCAGATATTCAAAATATTTTATTACTATAGACTTTTAGTATTTTAGAACTCCACCCATACCGTTTCTGGTATGACTGGTTTTGAAGTAGCCAAGCGAAATGAAAACGTTCCCATTGTTCCAGCCAACCAAGCAACCCATGCACAGGAAGCCTGAGGAGTGCTGTTCTTTGGGAAGTATATCTTTGACTGGAACAACAAGGAGAAGTCTTTTGATGAAGTTGCAATGATGTAATTAGTCTTTTACACATCGGACGGAACATCCGTTTGTAGGGCCATTGTGCTCATTGGCAAACTCACAGAATGCAGATTTATAATGAAGGTAGTAAGTATAATTTATGGTGGATGTCCACATAAACGTCATTTGACTTATGTAAGAAAATTTACCAGGGTATAAACGAATACCTCCCGGAATAGCTGTAAAACCTGTAATATTGTTGGCTCCGACATTAGGGCTTGGCCAATGGGTATAATCTGATTCTTTTAATTTACCCCCTGCTTCCATATAGCCTCTCAAATAATTTACCAGTATTCCCCACTCTTCATTTGTTGGAACATGCCAGCCAGATGGAGCTATGTTCCTGCTATCATCCACTGCATACCAATTATAGAGCTTGCCATAAACCTTACTTACTTCCGGAGCATTGCCATAATCACAATAAGCGCCAGTTCTGAGATTCCACCAATCCTGATCATCAGTTACATTGGGTATAGGATCTCCATTGCGGTAATGGACAACTTTCAAATTTTCAGCCATCCAGGTCTGGGTGCCTATGGTTACTGTTTTATATGTATTTCCATCCTGATCAGTCATGCTGTCATATACAACTGAAGGGTTGAAAATGATTGGTCCGATATTTTGAGGGATAAATACTTTATCCTTTTTACAGGCTGAAAGAGATATAAATAGCCCGAACAGCATAAAGATCATGAATTCGAGAAATAGCTTTTTCATGGCTGTTAAGTTGGACAGCACAAGATAAGGAGTTTTGAAAAGAATTGCAATGAGGTTCCTAAAGATTATCAGTCAATGAAGATTATATCTGGTTGAAATTCTATAATTAATTTCAACAAAAAAGAAAAGCCAATTGTTTGTACGTAAATTTGTACGCATAAATGTACAAATACTACAATATCATGCTAACAACAACGATTTCCGATTTCAGAAAAGATATGAAACGGTATCTTGACCGGGTAACACAGAACTTTGAAACCCTAATTATTAACAGAGGTAAAGATAGTGGTGTGGTCATCATGTCATTAGATGAATATAATTCATTGAATGCCACTTACCACGAACTGTCATCCAAGACAAATGAGAAAAGGTTAGATTCAGCTATTGAAAAACTCAAAGCAGGTGCATCATTTCAAAAAGACCTGCTGGAATAATGAGATACCTATTTGTTGATGAGTCCTGGGAGGATTATTTGTACTGGCAAAAAACGGATAAGAAGATTTTATCTAAAATTAATGAACTGTTAAAAGACATTTCACGAAATCCCTTTTCAGGCATTGGAAAGCCAGAACCATTGAAACACAAGTAC
>CAJBPB010000137.1 GCA_903957365.1 uncultured Bacteroidota bacterium | reverse complement strand
CTGCAATTCTGCAGGAATAGCTCCTTTAGAAGTAACACCAACACTTACTACAGGTGAAGTTTCAACATTATTCAATGTAGTTGAACGGGCAGGGCCAGCAACTGACATTGGAGGATTCCACATCAATGGAATTTCATTGGTGTTGTAAACATAAGCATCACCTAAGTTACGTGGAGGATAAAGGAATGTTGATTGGAATACATAGTTAGCTGGTTCGCTTAATCCGCAAGGGAATTTAGCTTTTACAGTTGCTGTGTATGTTTGGTTATAGGTTAAGTTACGATATTCGTAAGTTAAAACTTCAGGTCCAACTTCGGTAATATAACCACCATTCAACGAAATTTCATATCCTAAGATATCAACAGGTCCGTTGCTTACTGATACATTATCTACAGCTAAACCGTCAGCCCACATACCATTGTCATCATAATGGAAACACAAAGTGATAGCATCTTCACCGGCAAAACTTGCTAAACTTACTGATTCAGTTGTCCAGTCATTTACTGCACCCAATGACATCAATTCTGTCCAGTTAGCACCACCATCAAGACTGTATTCAACGTATGCTGAACCACCCCATGAACCATCGAAGAAATAATCAAAAGTGAAACTGTATTCAGCACCTTCTCTTAAATCACTTGTTGGCAGAATCAAACGGTCGATACTGGCATCACCATTGAAACCATCGTCGTTTGCACAAGCGTAGTAACCGTCACCGGCAGGAATTGGCCAGAAACTGCTGCCACCTGCGTTGGTACGGAAGAATCCACGGCTGTTTGAAGTTTTGCTCCAACCAGCTGGTGGGAATGCAGAATCTTCAAAACCTTGTAATTCAACTGCTGTGTAATTAGGAGCTTCCCAAGTTGCAACAGAAGTCATTGGTTCTACAACCAGATTTTTAGCAGGATATGTTTTGTTAGCCAAAACAACATCTTCTGTATAATCATAGTTGATCATGATACCATTGTGAATATAAGGCTGGAAAGCCAGTTTATAGGCTGACAGGTCATAAATTCCGTTGATAACACTGTCGAAAACGATAACACCACTAACATCGGCTGTTGCCATCAGATGCTGATAAGGATAGTTGTGACCAACAAGATGCACTTCAGCACCTGTAACATCACCACCGTCACAACGGCTAACATTCAAGGTAACAACATTGTCTAAATTGTGTGCTACAACATTTGAATAAACCCATGTTGAATTTTCAACACTATAGTTTGCTCTCACTGCATAAGCATAGAAACCAGCTGGTTGTCCACCAAAGCCAGCATCATTGTATGACTGAGTTCCGTTATGGGCTGCAATTACAGTCATTGTTCCGTCTTCAGGTGTTTCACCTGTGTTAGGATCAAATCCACTGATACGTGCAACAGCATAATCAACCAGTTCGCGTGTAGCTTCCTGATTTGGCTCAATTACATAGATACCTGTTTTTTCAAGACCAGGTGTACCGTTAGGTCCACATGTTGCAACAAAGTCAGACATAACCGGTTTGGCAGGATAAACTGTAACTCCGCTTGTGCGTTCTGCTACGTTTGTTCCTGGTCCGCTTACGATTGCTCTGATCATGAAATCCTGGTATGATGAAGCTGCCCAGTTACCACCTACAGGTTTTACATAACTTCTGTAGTAAGTAGGTACATTCTGGTCAACACCGATCGGAACCTGTACAAACAGTTTCCAAACAGCGATATAGAAATTACCTGAGTTCACTGTTGCACGGAAAGCATCGTCAAAGTTAACCCAACCAAAGTTGTCAACTGTAACAACGGTTGAATCCAATACTGTTCCTGGCATGCCATTGGCGCCGTCAGCAGCAATAACACCTACTGCAACTTCAGCACCAAGGAAATCAACACCTTCAGGGAAACTACCATCACCAACAAACATTCTGCCACCGATTACGGTTGCAGGATATCCGGCTGGGGTAAATTTAACTGCTGATGCGCTTCCGGTTGATAACCATGAGAAATAGTTCTCAGCTGTACCATCGTCATATTGAATTGAATATGGTCCCATAGGAATTCCCCATGTGATCAATGCCTGTGTGTCGGCTTCGTTAGGATCTGCATGGACGAAACTTACAGGATAAGCCATTTCACACATTGCTGCGTCAACGTCAACAGGACTACCTGCAACGGTAACAACAACGTCTTCAACAACTACTGTATGGAATCCTACCATTGAGAATTCAACATCATAAGTTCCGGCATCTACAACCATTGTGTAGGTTCCGTTTTCAGCTGATTCAGCTGTGTAAGTTGTAGCACCAATTGCAGTTACAGTTACATTCTTTTTAGGAGCGCCTGTTACACAGTCAGTTACTGAACCACTTATAGCAGCAGGTTGATAAACAACCATAGTGTTAGGAATGAACCATTCGTTATTTCCTTGTTCATTTGTAGAAATATAGAGTTCTTCGTTATAAACGCCAACACCATAATCTTCTGAGCTGTAATTCATAACAACATCCACTGTATTTCCTTCAGAAATTGTTCCGTAATAAGGATTAACAGCTGTGATGAAATGTGCAGGCTGGAAGAAATAGATTGCTTTACCACTTGCAATATAAGCAGTGTTGTAAGCAACCTGTAAACCATCATTTCCGGCTGCGTTTTCGATACCAACAGTTGCTGAGTTCAAAACACCACTTACTGTATTATACTGAATGGTGATTCCACCGTTAGGAGTTAGAATAACCTGGAAAGTATTATACGATGATGCACCTAATTTAGGAACATTGGTGAACTGGATAATAAATCTGCTGTTAGCAACATCATTGTATGAATATAAGAATGAAGTTCCTGAAACAAAATTCATATCATCCCAGAAAGGTGCGATAATATCATTAGGTTGTGCTGCATTAGGAATTGCAGTATTACTGTATGAATTTCCACTTGAACCAAATGTCAGATAACCGTTTGTTCCAGCCAAAATACTGGTTTTATCAACACCATAGAAAGGGAATGCGAAAGGCAAAGTGATTGAAACGTTGTTATCATCACCAACCAAAGGATGGTTTGTTCCGATACCTGAGATTTCAACCCAGTTGTAAACTGGTCCGCCAGTTTCGTCACTGTCAATCCACTCGTAACCGAAAGTATCTGGTCCGCCGGCACCTAAAACAATAGGATGTCCGCCACCATCACGTGGGTCATTTTCACCTTTAGCAGGTTCAGCCATTCTTTCGAATGCAAGAACAGGGCTAACGTCATTTTTCTGAATGTTTGGATTGTTCAGCAAAAGTTGCGCTGCATAGTCAGGGAAACTAAATTCTAAAGTTCCTTCACCGCAGTTTTCCAATGTCAGCATTACTTCCTCATTAACCAAAGGCCATTGACTATTGGTAGGATTTGCAGGAGAATAACACAATACAGGAATCAACCAGTCAACACATGCAGGACCACCTGGTACGCCGTTACCGGCATCATAAACAGGAGTTACGGTATAGCAATAGGTATCATAAGCTGGTAACATATTGTTAAAGGTGTTGGCTGTTGTTGTGCCAATGCCTAATCCATTACGTTTTACTAAGAAATACTGGAAGTTAACCGGACGTGTAAAATTCCATGACAATGAAACTGCACCAGTTACTTCGTTTGTAATTGTAGCTGTAAGATCGGTTACAGGTGACAAAGGATCACCGTAAATAGTCATTGTTACAGGAATAGTAAATGTACCTACGTTTGGATCAGTTGTTACAACGATTTCAGCATTGTAAACCTGACCAGCTTCGGTGCCAGTGGCATCAAAGTTTACAGGTAAGTTGAAGCTTGTTCCGTTAGGACCAACTTCGCCTTCATACTGTCCAAGTGTTAACCATCCACTTACACCACCACCACCTTCAGCAGGGCCTAAACATAAGGCAAGCATTTCTGGAGACAATGAAAGCCAACTACCGGAAACCATCTGAAAAGCACTTCCGGTTCCTGAATATGTATTTGCCCAATACCATGCACTGGTACCAAGTTGAGCCACTACAGAAACATAACCACTCTCTAACGAGGTAGTAGGAACTGGAATTGTAAATTGATACATTGGATAACCATAAAGCACAATTCCAGTGTTTAAACCAGAAATTCCAGTTACAGTATAAGATGAAACCAAAGCACCTGGAGTAGATCCATTAGCATAGAAATCAACTTTGAAATCCTGTGGCTGAGCGCCGCTATAGAGTGCCCAAACTGTTACTGAACCAATATCATCAGTTGCAGTGAACTGCTGTGCAGCGTAGTAACCTGATGAAAGGTATGAAGAATAACCATTATCTGTTCCAACAGGTGCATTTGAAAAAATGCTGCCTTCAGGGCAGGTTGTATAGTCGCGGTCTGAAATAGTCTCAGTAGTTTGTGAACCAGCCTGAATATTACTAATTCCATTCTGGGTCATTCCATTGAGTTCTGCCTGTCTTTCAACAAGATTATTAGAACTACTATTGTTTGTTTCAGGATAAACAACTTCAGCTGACCAGCCAGCAGGGCCGTCGCCTATATTTAACATTCCTAAGAATTTGGTTAAATATTCGTTAGGATTCAGAATCTCGTCGAACATTAAAGGATTAACTGTTAAACTTGGTTTTGTTAAAGTAAAATCAAGTGTAACTGTGTTAGATGAAATAACTGTAACTGTTCCATAGATGGTATTCCAACCATCTTTTGAAGCGTACAATTCATTTGGTCCTGAAGGAAGACCTAAGAACGAATAAGCGCCCATGGCGTCTGTTGTTCTGTAGCTTCCACCTTCAATACCAACCTGTGCACCGGCAATTGGCACACCGTCACCATTATAAACATGTCCGATAACATCACCAACTGGTGGAGGACATACTGCGGTAACACCTGGTGCAACAAGGTCAGTTGGCGTGCTCCCTGAAGGAGTACTGAAAACCATAACACCGGTTGCATTGAAAATTTGATAATAATTTTCACTTGAATAACTTCCAGCAACATAATCTGTTGTGATCATATCACCAGTATTCACAGTGAAATTATATATAGCAGGACCACTGCCTGAAACAATGGTGGCATCGTTGACAACAACAGAACCATTGACCATTACGTCAAGTTTTCCGCCATTCCAACCATCACCCCATGTGTCATACAACTTAGCACTGTAAGTGCATTGGGCACTTGCGCTAAGATGCACGAATGACAACAACAACGCTGCTGTTATCATTATAACATAATTTGTAATTTTTTTCATTTTGTAAATTTTGTTTATAATCAATTATTTAAAGGACCATTCATGATGAAAACATCGATTTGAGTCGATCCTTATTCAAAACTGTAAACGATGAATCAATCATCTTTCATAGAATCATAGGCAAAAAATAGGGATTAGTTAATACTATATTAGAATTTAAACCCATTATAGAGATGAAAAATATTGGGTTGCGAAGCTGCAAAAATAAACAAACAGGTTGTAAAATCAATTTGATTTTTCTTAATAAACGCTAAATGACTCGAAAAAACAAAAATGTAATTAAATAATAAAAATCAGGAGTCCGTTATTAAGAAATAGGAATGAATAATGTCTTTTCACAAGATCTCGCTTGTTAGACAAGCAAAGCGGTGTTTACCCTTACTTTATTTTGATTTATTTTTATATTTATTTTGAGTGAAATTATTTAAATTTCTGTAATGTACTGCTATATAGTAATATATCAATAATAATCACCCGTAAATAATAAAATAAAATGGAGGATTAATCTTTAACAAATGGATAGGACAGGCTATTCAGACCATTATGCAATCTCACAATATATAATCCTTCGGCCCAGTCAATTATATTTATTGATATATAATCAGAATTATCACTTGAAAAAGGCCCTGATTTTTTATAAACAGTTTGACCCATCGAATTAAAAATCTCAATGGATGATAAAGCACCATCAGCCTGATTAGTTATTCTGATATTTATTTTTTCCGATGCAGGATTAGGTAGCAGCATTGTATGCATTTCCTGTTTTTCATCAGGAAAATAAATGGAAACCTTCTGATCTTCGATGGCAAGTGTGATTTCATTGGCTGAAGTGTTTTCAGGGCTTAGTTGAATCAGTGGCGATACCGAACTGGTGTAGCTAGGAATCTCAGCGGCAATTTTATAACTTCCAAAAGGTAAACCATCAAAAATGAAATCACCTTGAGCATCTGTCAGGGTGTATGCAAGAATTTTGTCGTGCGACTGATTATAAAGTAAAATAGTTGTGTTTGATAAACCATTTTCACAATAGTCTGAAACATCAGTCTCAAACCAGGCTGAACAGTAAATTTCACTTTCAGGGGCACTTAATGCTGGTTTTATAAAATGACCTGTAATTTTACCCTTTCCTTCCGGAAGTTGATAATCTGTTTTTAGTATTTGAATATCAATGTCATATACATTTTTTATCAATTTTATTGTGTATGATTGTTGCCAGGCTGCCGAGCCAATATAATAGGAGGAAACAATATTATCCGGAAAAGAAGTATCCGGGACAGCAAAAATCAAATAGTCACCAAATAAAAGCCGTTCAAATTTAAAGCGGCCATCATTATCCGGCCATGTAATCTGAACAGGTTTTATTGTTTCAACGCCTGACTTAAATGCCAGAATCGCAACCTTCCCAAAACCTTGTCCATCTGACCATATTTTCCCTTCAATTGAAGCAAAGGGGTTCAGGTAAACTGTCATCGTATCGGAAGTCATGCCGCAATCGGAGTCTGCGATAAGAAACAAATTAACTTGTTCGGCATTAATATCATTTATTCCAGGAATATAGACCGGTTGTAACACCGAACTGTCATTAAATACTCCATCGCCTGTGGAATGCCACTGAATAGTATTAAACCCGGAGGCACTGGCGTTAATGAGTTTCAGAGGAGTATCGTTATAAATTGAAGTGTCATTGCCAAGTTCTACCAACGGAAAATCAGCGAAAAGGACCTTTAAAGAGTCTTTTAAAATGGTATTATTATGTTTTACAAGTATAGTCAAGATAACCTGATTTAGCTGAAAATCAATAATTCCGGGAGTATAGGTTGGATTAAGTGTCATTTCATCAAACACACCGTCACCCGAAGTAGTCCAGGTCAGTTCATTGTAATCAAATGGCGCTGTTGCACTGTTGAGTTTTACTTTGATTTCATTCTCACACATTGTAAAATCATCGCCGGCAAATGGTGCGATCGAAGCAAAGGCATACGGACTTTCATGCCCGTTAAGTTGATTTTTTTCCGAAAACAGTGTATCATCCAAGGCAGTTACTGCGATTGAATCAGTTATTAAATAATCCTTTAAAAAAGCAACGGTATCGTTTGCTTCTAAATAATTCGGGAATGCATAGTTTTTAAAATCACCAAAATAAACCCTGTATGCCTGAATATCACGCTCTTTATTGGCTGACCATGAGACTTTTATGCTGTCGCCAACCAATTGTTTGAAAACATTCATAGGTGGTGAGACCGGACAATTTGTCTCTGGTTCCGTAAAGAATGGCTGGTAAATCAATTCCCCCAAAAGCTGATTATCATATTTATCTTCAAGCATCCGGTCAATATCAGATGTATCCGTTGTTCCCCAGTAATTGTTTGATATTGTTACCGTATTCGCTGTTCCGTTGTAAACCGATTTTTCAATTATGTAAGGATCAAAATGATTGTTGTTTGAATAGTTAATATCCTCAGATTCAAGAAATCGAAGGCTTTTTGAATAGTTTTCAGTTAAGGTATTGTTTAAAAACACCAACGAGCGCGAGTTTTGACCTATTGTTAAGGCGATGTTATTTTCATAGAAACTATTTTCTGCTAAGGTACACTCCTGAGCATCCCGCAATTCGATACCCGTTTGGTTTCTCCAGATTATATTGTTTTTTAGTTCTGTCGAATCTTGTCCTATCTGAATGGCATAACCCGAGTGGGCATTGATGTTTTTCAGGATATTTTTTTCAATAAAATTTTTACCGTAAACAGAAATTCCATTGTCAGTTTGAATGCCGTTATCGTTATTTAAAAACAAGGAATTTGAAACCAGATTATAGGTATTCAGACCTCTGTTTCTGCTCCAGAGCAACATGCCGGTTGATTGTAGACTTATCAGACAATTATTTACTAAGTTATATGAAGTTGTTTTTCCCAGTCCGCTTGTGTACATTTCAATGCCCAGATACCCTTCGGTAATTACACAATCTTTAATTAGACAATTATCACTGTTGAATAATTTTATACCTCTCCATTGATTATAAAGAATAGTAGAATTTTTGATAACAACATGCTCACTGTTGTCAATTTCAATTCCGATTTCTGTATTTTCAATAGTTACATATTCCAGTAAATTATCATTTTCAAGGGTAACATCAGAAAAAATAATTCCTTTCCATTTCCAGTCATCCTCAGGCAAAGAATAGTTTGGAACGAAATGCACTGAATCAACAACATCATTAGCGATCCCTGAGGCATTCAGACTGCCCTGGTCAATAAAAATTCCTATTCCCTGTATTATTTGCACGGTTACACCTGGTTCAATTACAAGCGAAATACCAAGAGGAACGTATAAATCTTCAACCACAACATAGATGGTGTCTTTTACCCAGGTTCTATCACTGTTTAAGGTGTCGCCGACCAGCACATAATTCTGAGACTGTACATTCAATATCGTGGAAAAACCGATTAGCAAAGCAAACAAAACGACTTTCAATCGATTGTCTGAAAAGCATAATCTGGTACCACTTACAAACATAAATCTGAGTTTAAAAAATAATTTCAGTATTAACAAAGCATTGATATACAATTTTATAAATAGTATAGAATTCCTATTTTAAATCCTGCCCCATGCATTTTTTTACTAACCATTGTACTTTCATAAACATCCTTCAACTGACCCAGATAATAGATTTCGGGGTTGATGTCAAATGCATCATTCAGTTTATATCTCGCGCCAATTCCAAACATAATGGTATAATTTACTTTGCTGAATGCTAGTTTATCAAAATCTATCACTTCATAATCAGTGGTTTTAGTAAGTGTACTACCTGAAGCCGAAACGAGTAAATTCATACTTATTCCGGCCTGAAGATACATCTCGATGCTTCTGTTATGAATAAACGCATACGCAGCACTCAGTTGAAAATCAATATAGGACAAGCTGTTAAACTGATCGTAGATATAAGTTTTTTGGTCGAGTGGTATCCATGCCGAATCTTTAATATAAACCCAGTTTGTATCAATGCCGGTTAAAGTATAATAAGTGTCAAGTGTATCAACGTCAAACATTCCACCACTGCTAATTACTTTGTCAAAAGTAAATTTATTTGTAATATTACTATAATCAATTGCGGCTCCGGCTTTGAATCTGTGATAATTGTAAAAAGCATTCATCGAGAGTAAATTGCCCCTGAAGGACCAGTTTTCAGATTCATCGATCATGTTTGCAAGTTCCTTTTCCTCGCTGATAGCAGTAACTTTATAATCAGTCAGAAGTTTTCCGTAAGCAATACCAAACGCCCAACCTTCATTTCGTCGGGCGTCATCATTAAAAACATCAGTTCTGACACTTTTTATTTTTCCTTTGACTTTTTCAGGTACAGGTTCTCGATATACAATAATTGTATCATATTGGACGATTGTATCTGTTCTGATTAGTGTGTCAATCCTGATAAGTGTATCCGTTTTTTGAACGATTTTGTCAACAAAGATTGTGTCAGAAATTGTTTCAGGTTGTCTGGTGGTTTTTTTAGATAGTAAAGGAACCGGCGCAATCGTTGCAGGAATTTCTTGAGATGGGAAAATAACAAATTGATTGTCAATTATTTTATATTGATGACCACTTAATTTTACCAGGTCGGAAAGTACCTTATCTACTGGCTTGTTGGTAGCTTCATAACTTACAATTTTGTTAAAAGCTGAATCTCCGGCATTGTACGAAAGGTTAAGATTGTAATCTTTCTGTAAACTGTTCAATAAGGTTGAAATCCGGACTCCTTTAACATTTACACTAACAGTAACTGTATTATTCGCTTGTGCTAAAAGTGTTGAACAACCAAATACAGCAGTGAGGATGATTATTGATAACAAACAACCTATCAATCCAATAATATTTGAAATTGCGCCTTTTGAATGAATTTTCAACATCTAATTCGCCTTGATTCTTGTTAATTATGCCATGCTAAAGTACTAAAAAACAAAAACTCTTGTATTATCAGGAATCCCAATAAATTATTTTTTACATTTTATAAATCTAAAATGTTGAAATAATGGCAGATAGATACATTAACTTTAAAGAATAAAATAAAAATTACGTGAAATTACGTAGTAAAATAAGGCTGGGAAAGATGTAGAAATGGAAAACTGAAGATGCCAGTTTTAATTTATTTTGATCGTTGAATCATTCACTGCAATATTGCAGGCAAATATGATATGCAAGGTTTCAAGTATGCTCTCGATTTTTTGATGTGGGAAACGAGCCGTAAGTTTTAAATCATCCAAAGACGGATCAAGAGAAATATTCACTCTATAAGTTTGTTCCAAAGATTTTACCACATCTGACAGGGATGCATTTTCAAAAACAAGCAAACCTGTATGCCATGCAAGATAATTTTCATTAGAATTCCTCTCTTTCATGAAGGTATTTGTTGTAGCTGACAATGATCCTCTTTCGCCTGGTAACAGCATAATTTGTTCCAGTCTTGCATTGGTTTCCGGATGAATGGAGTATAAAAGTACCTTACCTGATTTTAAATCAAGATGGTATTCATTTGTTTTGGAAATTGCTTTCAGGTTAAAACTTGTCCCTAAAACTTCGACACCAATATTGGTAGCGGTGATGATAAATGGTTTATCTGCATTCTTGCTTACTTCAAAAAATGCTTCGCCTTCAAAGTCAATTCGTCGTTCTGAAGCCGTAAATGTTTCAGAATAAGAAATTCTGGCATCAGCATTCAAAAATACTTTTGTCCCATCCGGAAGTTCAACAATCTGAGATTTGTTATTCCCTGCATCCACTGTAATTATTTCGGGATCAACATCGGATTTAATCAAATAAAACGAAAAAATCCCTACCAGCAGAATGGCTGCAACTGCTGTAACTTTACGACTATAAATTGAAAGTAAAGACCGTCTGCGTGTAATAAATCTTACTGGTTGTTCGGATTTTTCAATCCGATCGTGCACTTTATCTAATGCGGATTCAACATTGATTGGTTTAACAAAATTTTTAACAGAGGAAAGTGTCCAAACCAATTTCAGTTTTTCAAATTTCTTCCTGTTCAATGCAGAAACTGCTAACCACTGCTCCATCTGATTTTTTTCAGATTCAGAACAGTTTCCCGACAAATACTTAACTACCAACTTGTTAGACATTTTCAACTTAAACTATAATCTATTAAACAAACTTTTGTAACTCATAACCTCATCCATGACAAACAAATACGTATTTACCCTTATTGCATTCCAATTTATTTTTTAATTTTAGAATATCATAGTCATCCAAATAGAAAAAAAAGTAATGCTACCAATACATATTCTTTTAGAACAGTACGTAATTGTTCCAATGCTTTAGACATTTGTGCTTCGACAGTTTTTATTGAAATATTCAATTTCTCTGCAATCTGAGCATATTTTAATCCATCGTTCCGACTCAATTCAAAAACTGCCCTTCTTTTTTCAGGTAGTTTAAGAATAGCTCCTTTTATTAAAAGTTCAAGATCAGTTTCTTCAAGCTGATCAAAAGAATCATGCGTTTCTTTGGCAGTGAAACCAACGTATTGACGATGACGCTCCTGAATTTTTAGCTGATTTATATAATTTAGCGAGTGATTTTTTACCGCCTTATATAAATAGGACTGTAAGGAAGAATGAAGGATTAAACTTTCACGTTTTATCCACAATTTGAAAAATAAATCCTGAACAATCTCTTCAGTGATTTCCGGATCTGATACATATCTGATACAATAATGACACAATGGAGTATAATACATCTTAAAAATCTCATCAAAGATTTTTTTATCACCGGACTTCAGCCCTTCAATCAACCTAATTTGCAGATCATTTGACATAAATGGTTCACAGAATGTACTAAACTGATTTTGATTTATTTATAATAAAATGATATGATATTTTTATAATTAACCTGACAAAAATACATATTTCACCTCACTTTACCGGTGCTTTCGGTTGCTGAAATATAAATGATACATTCTAATTTCTGACTCTGCTATTTAAAATTCTGCAAGGATTTGGTTGATGACAAACAGTGATGGTGATATAAGTGATTGTATTTAAAAACATTAACTAGAAATGCCTCCAAAAAGTCTTTTAAAAAGACCCATCCCTGGTTTATACATAACCACTACATTTTGGTCGAATTTCATAGGTTTGTAGTATTCACTCGCCTGCTTTTTATGAAGATTAAAAAAATCATCGAGGGCTTTGGCAATATTTGAAGTCTGTTCAAGAGCATCCCCCTTTTCAGAATGCACTTTACGCAACGCCATACTAAAAGGCGATCCGGGAAAATGACTTTCTACAGCATTTAAAAAGGACCTGTTCCACACCTCGGCAAACTGTCGTCCATCAGATATTTTCATTTCTTCTATCAGGTAAAAATTAAACTCCTTAAAGAAATTGAAGTTTTGGCTTATGAATTTTTTATTATCCATACAGAATGTAAACAGACACCATTTGTGGGCATAGGGTATCACATGATTGTATTTATCTTTAATGAACTGAATTTTAGGTAACTTAGTTTTTAAGGTTATATTCTCAAACTTTTTTAAACAGTGTTCATAAAGTTCAAAATCAAGAGGATTATTTTTAATGATTAAATCTTTAATTTCAGAAGACAATTCTGAAATTTTTGGTCTGACAAAATTCATACGCTTGACCTCAATATTATTATTCCATTTAATCCCGGTCGTTTCAGTAAAATACTGTAGAGATCTTTCAAAATTTTCAAAAATTCCAACGGATATTGGTATTTTCTCAATAGCATTTATAATATCCTCAAGATCCGATTTTGTAGCTGGTGAATGATCATACATCCGTTTTCCCTTCAGAAAACTGACAACCGCATTTTGTGTTTGTTTGGAAAGAATATATTCTTCAAAATTTTTTGGAGTTGTACGTAACAGGCTTACAAACTCTTTACGATCCTTAATGAAATGGTATTCAGATATTAAACGGTCAATTGGATGACGTAACATCATAAAAATTTTGTATTCACTGTATCGGATAAAGTTTTTTGGATCGAAAATATCACCTGCATTTGATTTTTTATTTCCCACCTCAATATGCCTGTAGTTAAAATCAGGTTTGGTCTGCCAATATGATTCATGCATGGCAGAATTAATGGTGGTCCCTCCGGTTTTGAGTATATGGATAAAAATTATGTCTTTTCTCATAATGTCAATATTTAAGGAATTGTAAAGATATATTTTGAAGTTATTACCTAACCAAAAAAGAGAATAATAATTTGGTTTCAGATAATTGAAAATACTATATGCGAAATTATGTAATCGGGCTAATCCTGAAAACTGCCTGCTTTGTTTTGATTAAACTGCCCTTTGTTATTTGTCGCAGCCTGACCTGAAAACAATTACTTTTGCCGTCACAAAAAATATTAAATGAATCAACGGTTACTTTCCTGGATTATATTGGTTGGATTGGTCCTGACGTGGGGAAGTTCATTTATCCTTATTAAACGCGGACTTGAAGTTTTCTCAGCCGTTGAGGTTGGCGCATTAAGAGTATCAATTACATTTCTTTTTCTATTGCCTTTTGCTTTAATGAGAATGAAAGGAATCAGTAAACAAGATTTAATCTGGTTGGGAATTTCGGGGGTAATCGGAAGCTTATTGCCCGCTTTTCTCTTTGCAAAAGCCCAAACGGGTATTAACAGTTCAACAGCTGGTCTTTTAAATTCACTTACACCGTTATTTACATTGATTGTCGGATTGACGCTTTTCGGTATTAAAACCAGATGGATTAATGTGTTGGGTGTAATTATCGGATTGTTGGGTGCAGCAGGTTTAATCAGTCAGAGTGGTGGTAATTCTTTCGAGTTTAATATTTCATACGCTTCCTATATTATAGTTGCTACCATTTTTTATGCAATCAATGTCAATCTTATAAAAACCAAACTGAAACATATCAATGCCATCGCCATTACTTCGCTCACATTTGGGTTAGTTGGTATTCCGGCCATGTATATTTTATTTTTCATGACGGATTTCGTTAATAAGATTTCAACACAGCCAGAAGCATTACCCGGCCTTGGATTTATCGCAATACTTGCAGTTGTGGGCACAGGCATTGCAATGATCGCATTCAATACACTGATAAAATTCACAAGTGCCTTGTTTGCATCCTCAGTTACCTATCTGATTCCAATCGTTGCAATTTCATGGGGAATACTCGATTCTGAACGGTTTGAACCCCAGTATTTTGTCTGGATTTTAATGATAATTGGGGGAGTAATTTTAGTTAACAGAAAGAAATCAGACAGAAATTCAAATATAACTATCAGAAAATAAGCAAAATAAAAATTTCTGAATCAAAAGTTTTTTGATATAAAATATTTTGTATTTTTGCCGTTCAAAATTTTGACCATAATCAGCAACTCAAAAGAGACATGTACGCAATAGTTGACATCGCAGGACAGCAATTCAAGGTAACACAAGGACAACAGATTTTTGTTCACCGACTTGAAGGAGAAGAAGGAAGCAAGGTTTCTTTCAACAAAGTATTAATGATTGATCATGAAGGCCAAACCAAGATTGGTGCTCCAACAGTTGCAGGTGCAAATGTTGAAGTGAAAATCCTTGAACACATGAAAGGCGATAAAGTGATAGTTTTTAAGAAGAAAAGAAGAAAAGGATACCAGAAATCAAATGGTCATCGCCAGTATTTCAGTAAAGTACAGATTGAGAACATCACAGAGTAACGAACACCAAAAAATATAAAAAATGGCTCACAAAAAAGGAGCGGGTAGCTCAAACAACGGTCGCGAATCAGAAAGCAAAAGATTAGGTGTGAAAATTTATGGCGGACAATTTGCCAAAAACGGTAATATTATCGTTCGTCAGCGTGGAACAAAGCATCATCCCGGTGACAATGTTGGCATTGGAAAAGACCATACACTTTTTGCAATGACAGATGGTCTGGTTGAATTTCGTAAAAAAAGAGACGAAAGATCTTATGTTTCTATTCGTCCATTAACCGAAGAAACTTTGGCTAACTAGTCTGTAAAAGTCCATAGCACTATTCAATATTTTGATTTGCATAAGCTTGCATTCAAAATTATTGGAGCAATGAAACAGAAACCCGGTTGATTCTTTCAGTCGGGTTTTTTTATTGAGCCTTAAATCAACGCAATAATATAATTTTGTAAAAATTTTTATCAGATGTTAACAGTACCTTTTATCCGTGAGCATAAAGAAGAAGTACTCACACGTTTAAGTATCAAAAATTTTAAAAACTTCGACCTTATTGATGAAGTGATAAAATTGGACGATGAACGCAAAAGCCTTCAGCAAGGCAATGACGAAACACTCGCTGAAATTAACGCAATAGCCCGTGAAATCGGAAAACTTTATCAGAGCGGAAATGCTGTTGAAGCTGACCAGATGAAAATAAAAAATACTGAACTTAAGGAAAAAGTAAAAATTCTGGCTGATCAGCTTACCATAGTAAAACAATCATTACTCGATAAACTGGTCGAAATACCAAACTTACCGCATAGTACGGTTCCACCAGGCCGTGGTGCTGCTGAAAATCTCAATGTATTTGAAGAAGCAGTGATGCCGCAACTTCCTGCCAATGCAAAACCACATTGGGATCTGATTACACAATACGATTTGGCTGATTTCGATCTGGGTAACAAAGTAACCGGAGCTGGTTTCCCATTTTACAAAGGGAAAGGTGCCAGATTGCAACGCGCATTAATTAATTTTTTTATTGATGAAGCTGTAGCCGCAGGATACCTCGAAATTCAGCCACCACTTCTGGTGAATGAAGCCTCAGCATACGGAACAGGCCAATTACCCGATAAAGAAGATCAGATGTACACAATCGGGCTCGATAATCTATATTTGATTCCAACGGCTGAAGTGCCGCTTACCAATATTTTCAGGGATGTTATTTTACAGGAAGAACAACTCCCGGTTAAAGTAACTGCTTATTCTAATTGCTTTCGCAGAGAAGCAGGCTCATGGGGTAAACATGTGCGTGGTCTGAATCGTTTGCATCAGTTCGATAAAGTGGAGATAGTCCAGATTTCACATCCGGATGTTTCGTATCAAATACTCGAAACAATGCGTGATCATGTTGCTTCACTGCTTCGTAAACTCGAACTTCCTTTCCGGATTCTTAAGCTTTGTGGGGGTGATATGAGTTTTACATCCGCTTTAACCTATGATTTTGAAGTATTTTCGGCTGCACAACAAATGTGGCTTGAGGTTAGTTCGACGTCGAACTTCGAAAGTTTTCAGGCGAACCGCATGAAACTCCGTTTTAAGGATAAATCAGGTAATATACAACTGGCACACACGCTCAATGGAAGTGCACTTGCGTTGCCAAGAATCGTCGCTGCTTTACTCGAAAATAATCAAACTGAAAATGGAATCAGAATCCCGAAAGCTTTGGTTGCCTACACAGGCTTTGAATTTATTGATTAGTTTTTTTGTTTTGTGTTGTCTCGTTTATGGTGTTGGATCGTGTGGTTCAAAAAGAAATGAAGCAACAATCAAATATGAAAGAATGATTGATTCAATCACTTCTGATTTTAATAATTATTATATTGATTTACAGGCAATTGATGAGAGTCGGATTCGTCAGTTGCAATTCGATGTGAATAAATTTCAGACAGAGTCAGCATTTATCGAAAATGAAAATGCACAGTCCTCATTGCACACTGCCGAAAAATTCCTTTCAACACTTTCAGAAGAAAGAAACATTTGTTTGAAAGAAATGGAATTGAAAAAGAATATTTTACAAAAGACCAAAAAGGATGCTGCGACAATCTTGACTACTAATGCAGAAAATCAATTGCAAATGTTGAATCAAAAACAATTTGACGAAGTTAAATACAGAGCTGAATATCTGATTAACCGGTTTAATGCGCATATCTTGCTGATCGAGACATTAACAAAAGCCAAAGAAAAGCATAGTGAATAGTCAGGAAATTAAATATTTTATTTTTATTAAAATACTGATAGTCTGCTTGCTGTCATGTAGTTCTGTAATTTTTGCGCAGAATTTGCAACCACCCTCAATGCAGGCGCAGCAACAACGCATGACTGATGAAGCACTTGCAGGTGAATTCTACAGGTCGCAGGAATATGACAAAGCCCTTGAATTGTACAGCAAACTGTTTGACCGATATAAAACACAGTATTATTTCTCGAATTACATGAGTTGTCTTATTCAGCTCAACCGTTTGAAAGAGGCTGAACAATTGATCAAAAAGCAAATCCGTGGAGGCAGTAATGACTTTCAGATGTCGGTTGAACTCGGATATATTTACCAGTTGATGGGCGAAAAAAATAAGGCTGTCCGAACATATGATAAAATTATAGAAGACCTGCCTGCAGATAAAAATCAGATCAATATGGCAGCAAATGCATTCAGAAATAAAAATCTGGATGATTATGCGCTAAAAGTTTATGAAAAGGGCAGTTCCCTTCCAGAGATAAATTATCCCTTTTATCTTGAAAAAGCTGGCTTGTATCAGATGACAGGCGATCTGTCTAAAAGTCTGGATTATTATTTATTACATCTTGATTTTCAACCAGATCATATCGATCTGGTGAAAAACAGATTACAAAATATGCTTCTGGCTGATGGCAATCAGAATGTAACAGATTTACTACGTGGCAAATTACTTTCACGCGCACAGTCTGAGCCTGACAATGAAACGTATAGTATGTTATTGATTTGGTTTTCATTGCAGCAAAAAGACTTTGAAATGGCTATGCGCCAGGCTCAGGCAATTGACAGGCGGCTAGGGGACCGCGAGGTTCAGATTATTGAATTGTCGGGCATCTGTATCGCCAATCAACAATATGAAACAGCATTGTCGGGATATACATATATTGAGAAAAAGGGAAAGAACAGTGCATATTATTTTTATGGCCTTTCCGGTTCGCTGAAATCAAAATATTTAATAGCTGAACAACAGCATATTTCTGATCAGAAATATTTTACCAAATTGTCAGGGGAAATTAAATCTGGTTTTGAAATGATGGGTTGGAACCGTGAAACCTGGGAATTATCGATCATTCAGGCTCAATTATTAGCCTATAAGTTGAATCTTACTGACGAAGGCATAAGTTACCTTGAAAAAGCACTCACGCTGCCTTTACAGCCACTTGAAACGGCAGAAGTTAAAATGCACCTGGCAGATTTATTGCTTTTTAAGAATGATGTCTGGGAGGCAACCTTGCTGTATAGCCAGGTTGAGAAATCGATGAAGAACGAGCCCATTGCCCATGAGGCTAAGTTTCGAAATGCCAGGTTGCGTTATTTTATTGGGGAATATGCCTGGTCGGTCACCATGTTGGACGTCTTGAAAGCTGCCACATCAAAATTAATTGCCAATGATGCGCTTGGACTGTCGATGCTCATCCATGATTTCCTAATAGAAGATACAACAGGGATCAGTTTAAAAGCCTTCGCAAAAGGGGATTTATTAATTTTCCAGAAAAAGGAAAATGAGTCATTAGTTATACTTGACTCACTTATGCTAGATATGAAATCAGCAGCGCTACAACCTTATTTTTTGATGCGTAAAGCTGAAATATTTGATAATCTTGGTCAGTATGTTCTTTCTGACAGTCTTTTTAAAGAGGTTTATACACGCTTTAATGAAAGTTACCAGGCTGATGATGCGATTTTACGAAGCGCATTGCTTAACGAATTGAAAATAAATAATATAACAGAAGCTCAACGACTGTACGAATTGCTTTTTGAACAGTATCCTTCAAGTATTTTCGCTAATGAAGCACGAAGGAAATATCGTTTGTTAAGAGGTGATATCCTGTAAAATCAAAACTATGGTAAGACCAAAAAAACACCTCGGACAGCATTTTTTAATTGATCAGAATATCGCAAATAAAATTGTCGATCAACTTTCGTCAGATGTTAAAACAGTGGTTGAAGTCGGAGCGGGGACAGGTGTCCTGACCAAAATATTATTGCCTCGCTATACAGATCAATTTTGGGTTGTAGAAATCGACAGGGAATCCATTGCTTATCTGAAACAACATTTTCCACTTCTGGAAAGTAGGCTGATTGATGGTGATTTTTTAAAAACCGATTTGAACATAATATCTGATAGTAATCTGGCAGTGATAGGTAATTTTCCGTATAATATTGGAAGTCAGATACTGTTTCATGTTCTGGAATACAAGAATACTGTAACGGAAGTTGTGTGTATGATCCAGAAAGAGGTGGCTGAGAGGATTGCCTCTCCTTCTGGAAACAAAACGTATGGTATCCTGAGCGTTTTGCTTCAGGCATACTATAACATTGAATATTGCTTTACTGTAAATGAAAATGTTTTTAATCCACCACCGAAAGTAAAATCTGCAGTGATTCATTTAAGAAGGAACGAAGTTTTTTCTTTAGACTGTGATGAAATTTTGTTCAAGAAAATAGTAAAAGCGGGATTTAATCAACGACGGAAAACCTTGCGTAACGCCTTGCGGGAAATGATTTCACCTGAGATTATGGATAATCTGGTTTTTAATAAACGAGCAGAACAGTTGAATGTTCCTGATTTTATTGCACTCACCCAATTGATCGGGAATCACAAAAAAACAATATGAGCATACCCATATTTTTAGGGAATGTATTGATAGTTGCCGGTACAGGACGAAATATCGGAAAGACAACACTAGCCTGTCAATTGATTGCGCATTTTTCAAAACAAAAGGAAATATTTGGCTTGAAAATAACAAGCATTTATCCTGATGAGGATGCATTTCATGGTTTGAAATCAAAAGCGTTGGATGGTGAATTTGAAATTACGCAAGAACATCTTACTAATCCAAACAAAGACACCTACCGGATGAAGCAAGCTGGTGCCTCAAAAGTTTTTTTCATCCGGACGAAAGATGCTTATCTAAATGAAGCTTTGGAAGCATTATTTACACAAATTGACAAAAAATCAATAATAGTTTGTGAATCAGCAAGTTTACGGAATTTTTTACAACCTGGATTATTTTTTATGATTCGCCCTACTGATGAATTATTTATCAAGGAAAGATCCAGAAAATTATTTCCATTTGCAGACCGGATATTTATTTCAGAAAATATTAATCATACAGATATTATTCAATCCATTGGTTTGGATGAATTTGGTTGGAAATTATTGAAATGAATATGAATAGTATAAAACAGGTGAGTATGATCAATCAGTGGTGAATTGTAAAATGGACTGTGTTTTTAATTACTAACGAAACTTTGATTGATTTTTGGTAAAAAAATTCTTTAGGCCGAATAATACGCTAATACCTTACTCCAAAAAAAAGAATGCCAAAAAAAAAGTCAACGTAAAACGCTGACTTTTATTTTTTTAAGTAGTAGCGGGGAGAGGATTCGAACCTCTGACCTTTGGGTTATGAGCCCAACGAGCTACCTCTGCTCCACCCCGCAATATATTTTTATCTGAAAGAACCTTTTTGACCCCGCTTTATAACTTTTTGCTTTAAAAAAGGTGAGGCTGATTAATTTATTAACCTCAAAAACCGGACTGCAAAGGTAATTTTTGTTTCTTTGCAAAACAAGAGTTTAGATAAAAATATTTTCATGACACATAAATCGGGCTATGTCAACATAATAGGTAATCCCAATGTTGGCAAATCCACCTTAATGAATGCCTTGGTAGGCACCAAGCTATCGATAATCACCTCCAAAGCACAGACAACCAGGCACCGGATTCTTGGAATTGTTAATGATGATGGTTACCAGATTGTTTTTTCTGATACACCTGGAATCATCAACAAGCCTGCGTATAAAATGCACGAAATCATGAATTCATTCGTGCACACTGCTCTGGTAGATGCTGATTTGATTTTGTTTGTAATCGATGTAAAGGAAAAGGCTGATTATGATGATACAGTCACAAAAATAATAAATGCAAATATTCCAGTGTTTGTTGTTCTAAATAAAATCGACTTATCAACGCAGGAAGAAGTAAATGAGCTAATTAAAACCTGGCAGAGTAAAATACAAGGCGCAACAATTTTTGCTGTTTCAGCATCTTTGGGGTTTAATGTGATTGGGATTTTTGATAAAATCGTTGATGTTCTGCCCGAGTCGCCTCCTTATTTTCCAAAGGATGAACTTACCGACAAATCGATGCGGTTTTTTGCAGCTGAGATAATTCGTGAAAAAATATTGTTGAACTATCAACAGGAAATCCCGTATTCAGTGGAAGTTGCTATTGAAGCATTTGAGGAAGGAGAGAAGCTTATCAGAATACAGTCGGTTATTTATGCTTCACGCGATTCGCAGAAAGCAATTATAATCGGAAAACAGGGATCGGCAATTAAGCGCACAGGAACAATGGCACGTCTTGATCTTGAAGAGTTTACAGGAAAAAAAGTTTTTCTGGAAATGAGCGTCAAAGTGAGCAAAGACTGGCGTGATAATGAAAGTTTATTAAAGCGCTTCGGTTACGAAGTATAATATAGAAATTATGGGAAATATTGTTGCGATTGTTGGTCGTCCGAATGTGGGCAAATCCACTTTTTTTAACCGGATGGTGCAGGCACGCCAGGCCATTGTCGAGGAAACCAGTGGTGTGACCCGCGACAGACATTATGGCAAAAGTGATTGGAATGGGGTTGACTTCTCAGTAATTGATACAGGAGGTTACGTCATCGGTTCAGATGATGTTTTTGAGGAAGAAATCCGGAAACAGGTTACACTTGCGATTGATGAGGCTGATGTTATTTTATTTTTGGTTGATGCCCGTGAAGGTGTGCATGTGCTTGATATGGAAGTAACTACTATGCTCAGGCAAGCAAAAAAGAAAATATTTCTGGTTGCGAACAAAGTAGATAATCCTGACAGGATAACTGATGCTCAGGAATTCTATTCACTTGGATTGGGTGAAGTTTTTCCCGTTTCTGCCGTTAATGGAAGCGGAACAGGTGATTTATTGGATGAGGTTGTTAAGTTCCTGCCAATGAAGGAACCTGATCCTGATATGAATTTACCGAAGTTTGCGGTTGTGGGTCGCCCTAATGTTGGCAAATCCTCCATTATAAATGCTTTTTTGGGTGTTGACAGAAATATTGTAACAGATATTGCCGGGACTACCCGTGATTCAATCCATACTCGTTTCAATGCATTTGGGATGGATTTTATGTTGGTTGATACAGCTGGATTAAGAAAGAAGGCAAAAGTTTCTGAAAATATAGAGTTTTATTCTGTGCTCAGAGCAATACGATCCATCGAAGATAGTGATGTGGTTATCCTGATGCTGGATGCACAATCTGGTATTGAATCACAGGATCTCAGTATCCTTCATCTGGTCGAAAAAAACCGTAAAGGTTTGGTTGTTGTCGTAAACAAATGGGATATGATTGAGAAAAACTCAAATACCCATGTTGAATACGAGAGAGTAATTCGTGAGCGGATGGAGCCTTTTACCGATGTCCCTATTGTTTTTACTTCGGTTATCAACAAGCAAAGAATTTTCAAAGTACTTGAACTGGCGCATGAAGTTTATGAAAACCGTAAACGAAATATTCTTACTTCGGTATTGAACGAAGTATTGCTTCCTATTATCGAAGCGTCACCTCCGCCAGCTGCCTCAAGAGGGAAATATATTAAAATCAAGTATATTACCCAACTTAAGACTTATTCTCCGCAGTTTGTTTTCTTTTGCAATTTGCCAAAAGATGTGAAAGATGGCTATCGTCGTTTTCTTGAGAATAAAATTCGTGAACAGTTTAATTTTACGGGTGTTCCAATTCAACTTTTCTTTAGGCAAAAATGACGGAAGTTGTTCGCATTGATAAATGGTTGTGGTGTGCCCGTTTGTTCAAAACCAGAACATTGGCTGCTGAGGCATGTGCTGCCGGAAAAATAAAGTTGAATGATGTTTCGGTAAAGCCTTCAAAAGAATTGAAACTGAACGAGATCTTAACTGTGCAGTTGCCTCAGATAAAAAAAACGATACAAGTGAAATCGCTTGTAAAAAACCGAGTTTCACCACCAATGGTTGTTGATGTTTATACCGACCTGACTCCTGTTGAGCTTTATGAGCAGCTTCAGTTAATGAAGGAATTCAATTATGAAAAAAGAGACAGAGGAATTGGTCGTCCAACAAAAAAAGAAAGACGTGAAATTGATATTTTAAAAGATAAAAAATAAAGAGATGATTAAAAGAATATTATTCAATCCATTGTACCTCATAATAACCACTGTTATTCTTTTGACATCTTGTCAGAGTGGCATCCGGAAGCTTCACAAACCTGCCAACGGACTTACTTTTGCTTTTTATAATGTTGAAAATCTGTTTGATACTATTGATGATACCAGGATAAATGATGAAGAATTTCTACCTTCAGGAAAAGGTCAGTGGAATACACAAAAATTCAATCATAAACTGGATAATATGGCGCGTGTGATTGCTTCTATGGATACAACAGACTTTCCGGATATGATTGGTCTTGCAGAGATAGAAAATGTTGAAGTGTTGAAATTACTTGTTGCCAATGAACTTATCGAAGATGCCGGGTATGAAATTATCCATTTTCCGGATCATGACGACAGAGGGATAGAAGTGGCTTTTATGTATCGCCCGGAGTTTTTCAGGCCTGTTACCTCCAGGCCTTTAGATTTTGTCATCGATAGTTTGCCAAAATCTAATCCGCGTCATATATTGTATGTAAAGGGAGTTGTCGCTACAAAAGACACGCTGCATATTTTTATAAATCACTGGACATCAAGGTATGGTGGTAAAGATGAAACTATTGAGGCACGCAATGCCGCAGGCGCTTTTATGCGGAAAGTTGCTGATTCATTGTTTCAGACTGATGCAGATGTAAATATTATTATCGCTGGAGATTTAAATGATAATCCGAATGATGTGAGCCTGATCGAACACTTAAAAGCTTTACCTGTTTCTTCCGCTGCCGAACCAAAACAATTGTATAATCTGGCTTTAAATTCATTTCTTGCCGGTAATGGCACGCTTTATTACAAATCGTGGGACTTTTTTGATCAGATAATTCTTTCGACAAATTTGATGCAGTCTGCGAATGGGAAAATGAAAGCAGGAGAAATTCAAATAATAAAACCTGACTGGATTCTTTACAAAACAAAGGAAGGAATAGGAAAACCTAACCGCACCTATTCAGGTGGAAAATACTTTGGTGGATACAGCGATCATCTTCCTGTTATGTTTCGATTGTCTTACATAAACTGATTCTTGATTAATTTGACAGATACTGTAAATATCAGTTAAAGCCAGCCATTCCTAAAAGATTAAGCGTCTTTTCTTCTTAGTTCGAAATTCTGACCGAGATATACTTTTCTGACATGTTCGTCCGCGGCCAGTTCCTCAGAAGTTCCAGCCATTAATATGGAACCTTCGAATAATAAATACGCGCGATCGGTTATCGAAAGGGTTTCATGCACATTATGATCGGTAATTAAGATGCCGATATTTTTATTTTTCAGTTTGGCAACAATGGCCTGAATATCTTCGACAGCAATTGGGTCAACGCCAGCGAATGGCTCATCAAGTAAAATAAATTTAGGATCAACAGCCAATGCCCTGGCAATTTCAGTACGACGGCGCTCTCCACCCGAAAGCTGTATTCCGTTGCTTTTTCGAATATGTTGTAAGCCAAATTCATCCAGCAAACTTTCAAGCTTTTCGTGTTGCTGGTCTTTGGTCATGTCTTTTCGAAACTGCATTACCGAAAGAATGTTATCTTCAACACTCATTTGTCTGAAAACAGATGCTTCCTGTGCCAGGTATCCGATTCCTTTTTGCGCACGTTTAAACATAGGTTCATCTGTGATTTCAAGGTCATCGAGCCAAACGTGGCCTGATAACGGTTTAATCAGACCGACCATCATATAAAAAGTTGTGGTTTTACCTGCACCATTGGGTCCGAGCAGTCCAACAATTTCACCTTGATTCACATACACCGAAACATCCTTTACAACTGTACGTTGTCTGTATTTCTTGATCAGGTTTTCGGTTCGTAATATCATACAATTGCTTTTGAAATTGAATCACAAAGTTAACAATATTGAGGAAATGCTGTAAAACTCTTGTTTTCGCGATCCGAAACCAATTATTTTCCATTTTTTAAAATACCAAACGAGATTCAATATCGGCTTAGTATGTATGGAATTCAAATACTTAAAAATAATTGATACTACCGGAATTGCTTCTGAAATTCACTTTTCTAAAAATCAAAATGTAGAGATACAAAAATCCCAAACGGGTGTGCATTCGTATTGTCGAGATGCGATAATCGCCAAACGGCATCAACACGTACAATACGGAAAATGTTTTCAACTCCCATGCCAGCCTCAAAATAGGGTTTTTTTACAAAATGTGATACTGACGGAAATACACTATAACCCACATTTTCACTTGAAATAGAACCAATCAATCCTTTGGCAAAAATCACTTCACGCCATTTTAGTTTCCTTAAGAGTGGGACTCTGTTCAAGAAAAAACCATTAAAATGATGTGTCGCATACAAACTTACATACTGATCAGAAATGAATTCATAATAATTAACAAGGTTAAAAGCCTGTTCATCAAAAATAAAAGTTTCGTTCCCCGGATGTAGTACCAGTAATGGATATGGTAGTGTGCCGAAAACCTTACCTACGTCAAGGATATATTTTGTCCAGCCAAAACTGGCAACATTAAACCAATCTGATACACCCAGCTGTAGTTTGTGATAGGTGTATTCGCTATTGAATAAATCAGGAATTCCATACGAATAATTGAAATTCAGGATTGGAAACGGACTGCCGAAACTTGTCCGGTCGAATGAGTTTATTACAACCTTTTCGTGATAGGCAAAGCGTAGATTTATCCCTATCTCACTGGTTGTCAAAGAAGGATGGGTTACTAAAGTTCCATCAGATTCATGGGTTTGTAATCCGGTTTCTCCTACTGAAATCAAAATCTGGTGATCGAAATTAAATTTGGCCGAAAACCCTGGTGAAAATTCATGCACATAAAATGCATTCCAGTTTTTTGTAAGATTGAGCTTGTCGGCTGGTTGTTTTCTGAAAATTGTAGCGAGAATATTATCCTGGCTAAAAGCATTAAAACTTGAACTAAGCTGCTCAATATCATACATATAACTTAATCCAACCGACCTTTGCGGATTCTTGTTAAAAACATACAGTGCGCCGAGTTTATACTTATACATTTCGTCTTTGAAACCATAAGCAAGATGTCCGTAAAACCTGACTTTTTTACTGAACATGGTACTGGTTTGCACCCCAAGTCGTATTCGGCTTCCTTCAACTTCGTTATAACTATAAAGCCTCGCAATAGGACCAAACTCTAACATTTTCCATGGAGCATAGCCATAAACGCCAGTATAAATAATATCAGTATAGGTTCGGTAAAGAGGAACATGCTCAATTGAATCGACCATTTTATAAATACCTTGTTCCTTTTTACTTAGCGTTTCATGCCTGTTTTCATTCCAGAATTCATCAGGTTTTTCCATGCTGCCAACCTCAAGTTCAATTCCGGTAGGACTCCTGTAAAACTGAGGATCTTTCTTGTCGTTCAGCACAAATTTCGCGTAGGAAGCAGTCCGATGCCCAAAAAAACCAGGCATTTTCTTTGTTTCTTCAATCAGGTTGAAGTCACCAACCATATAATCTCTTGATAACATCCATATTTTCTTATCAATGAACTGATATTCTTGTCTGATTGATAAGTCATTAACAAAATTAATATTGGCATCAGAGGCAATATTCATCTCAATTTTACGGATGGCAAAGGTGCTGTCATGAACCCAGAAATCTCCGGTGAAAGTCAATTCCTGCTTGCGGCGTGGTTTGAAAGCCATCTTATAACACCATTGATTATCAATGAAAGCACTGTCAATAAGATAATATTCGTAATAGGTCAGACCAAAATTTGCGATTGGTCCAACAAACTGCTTATCAAATAAATTAATGTAGTTATCATATGCATTGACCTCCTGTTTGAGTGAAGCAATTAATGAAGCGATACTTGGGTTCTCGATACCGGAACCGCGTGAAGCGACAATTATTTCACGGGAAGCATTTGGATTTCTTGAGACGTAAACATCAGACAAAGCTTCAGTTATAAACACCGGCAGATAAACTTTTCCGTTCACTGTGGATGTATCGATATAATCAAAAATAAAATCAAATGGTTTTAGTAACTTGCTGTTTTGCAGACGATCTCCAAAATTATTTGCGTCAAATTGGATTTTGGTATATAATTCATATTGCCAGGCCTCAAGATCGTTGATCGTATTAAACTCTTTATTTTTTATTATCTTTCTAAATAAAATATTTGCCGGATTTTCACCAGCGTGGACTACAATTTCCTTCAAATTGATCATTAAGGGCTGAAGCTTGAAATTTATTGCCTGATATCTGTTTTGTTTAACATATTGTGTTTGAGATATATAACCTACATAAGAAGTGGTGATTGAGTCAACTGGTTTTAAAGTCTCGAAATAATACTTTCCGTCAAAATCAGTAGTTGTTCCAAGAGAAGTGCCTTTCAGATAAACATTGGCGAAAGGAATTGGCTCACCTGTTACAGCATCGGTTACATAGCCAAGAATCTTTGTTAATTGTGCATGAGAAACATTCAAAAATGAAAAAAGAATGAAAAATGTAAGAGTTAATTTTCTCATAACAGGCTGATTCGAATCTTAGCGGTCGCGAAATTACTCTTGAGATGAATACCACGCAAAGGTTTTAACAAATTAAAACAATTGAAATGAAATTAAGTTTTGCGAATTGTGAAAAAGTTGATCTCAGAATCAATTAATACTATTCGTCCGATGCAGATAACAATTCTTCCCAAAATTCAAGTGCCCTTCGTGTATGGGGGATGACAATTGTGCCACCAACGAGATTTGCGACCCCAAAAATCTCCATTATTTCTTCTGTTGTGACACCTGTCTGATGGCATTGTTGCAAATGATAATAGATGCAGTCATCACATTTTAAAACCATTGAGGCAACTAAACCTAACATTTCTTTCGTTTTTGTCGTCAACGCACCTTCCTGATAAGTGAGAGTATCAAGATTGTAGATCCGTTTCATTATTTTATTATTCGGTGCAGACAAAATCTTCTCATTCATCCGCTCACGATATGCATTGAAATTGATCAGTTTCTCTTTCTTCATTCTATCTTGTTATAAAATACCCTCCTTAATTATGTCGTGCAGATGAATTATCCCATGGTAAATTCCCTGATTTACAACCGGAAGTTGTGTGATGTTATATTTTCTCATTAGTCCGAGTGCATCGATAACCAGACTTTGCTCATCAATTGATTTTGGGTTAACTGTCATGATATCAGATGCTTTAATTTTTTCGAGCTGAGGGCTTTTTAATAACATCCTTCGTAAATCACCATCTGTAATTAAACCAACGAATTGTTCTCCATCCATTACGGCTGTTGCTCCAAGACGTTTTGCTGAAATTTCGATGATTACCTTTGTGAGATTATCCTGGGCCTGGACAAGAGGTTTTTCATTCCGTTTATAAAGATCCTCAACACGCATATACAATTGTTTCCCCAATGCACCTCCTGGATGAATTCTGGCAAAATCTGCAGCGGTAAAACCACGGTATTCGAGCAAGCTTACCGCCAAAGCATCACCCATGACCAACTGCGCTGTTGTGCTGGTAGTAGGAGCCAGATTATTAGGACAGGCTTCCTTTTCAACACTCGTGTCTAAAACAATATCAGCCTGAATCGCAAGATATGATTTTGTGTTACCAACCATGGCAATCAATTTATTACCTCTCGACTTAATCAGTGGAACAAGCATCTTGATTTCAGGAGTTTCGCCACTTTTTGACAGAAGGATCAGTACATCTTCATCTCTGATTATTCCTAAATCACCATGAATTGCATCTGCGGCATGCATAAAAACAGCTGTTGTTCCGGTAGAATTAAGTGTGGCTACGATCTTTTGTGCGATGATTGCACTCTTACCAATACCCGAAACGATTACATTTCCCTTAATATTTCCTAAAAGTTCAACAACTTCAATAAAATTGTTGTTGATGGTTTTCCCAAGTTTTATCAGGGCTAACGCCTCATTTTCAAATACTTGAGCACCTATTTGTATGATTTCCGACTTAGTTTTCAAATTTTATAGACAAAAAAATGTTGCTTTAAAAAAAAAAAATTGTATTATATTTGTGAAAGTAGTATTAATTCAAAATGATTAACTTTGATGTATCAGGTTTGAATAAATGCACAGTGCAAATATATGTTAAAATATCTCTAAGGGGGTTAAATGGCCAAAAAGGACGAAAAAGGTCTGCATGATTTACTGAAGAAAATCTTTGGTTTTGATCAGTTTAAAGGAAATCAGGAAACTATTATCAATAGTGTTCTTGATGGGTTCGATACATTTGTTGTTATGCCGACAGGTGGTGGTAAATCGTTGTGTTATCAGCTTCCCGCACTTATGCAGGAGGGTTGTGCCATCATTGTTTCACCTTTGATCGCGTTAATGAAGAATCAGGTTGATGCAATCCGGAATTTCGGAACTGAGGTTGGAATTGCACACGTAATGAACTCTTCCCTCTCGAAAGCTGAACTTATGCAGGTTAGACAGGATCTGGTATCCGGAAAAACCAAATTATTATATGTAGCACCTGAATCGCTAACAAAGGATGAAAATGTTGATTTTTTAAAATCACTGCCTATTTCATTGTTTGCGATTGATGAAGCACATTGTATTTCAGAATGGGGACACGATTTCAGGCCTGAATACCGACGGCTCCGCCCGATTATCAATGCGATAGATAAAAAAGTGCCGATAATAGCCCTTACTGCAACTGCAACCGTTAAGGTGCAACAGGATATCCAGAAAAACCTTGAAATTCAGGATGCACGGTTATATAAATCATCTTTCGACAGAGCAAATCTCTATTATGAGGTTCGCCCAAAAACAAAAGATGTAATTAAAGATATTATCAAATACATAAAAAATAACCCTGGAAAATCAGGTATTGTTTATTGTTTGAGTCGTAAAAAAGTAGAAGAAATAGCTGAAACACTTGTCGTAAATGGCATCAGGGCTTTACCTTATCATGCTGGTTTGGATAGTAATACACGCCGGCAAAACCAGGACGATTTCCTGATGGAAGAAGTTGAGGTAATTGTTGCTACAATCGCTTTTGGAATGGGAATTGACAAACCAGACATCAGATTTGTCATTCATCATGACATTCCTAAGAGTCTGGAAGGCTATTATCAGGAAACTGGAAGGGCTGGTCGCGATGATGGAGAAGGTAATTGTGTTGCTTTTTACAGTTATGAGGATATTCAGAAACTTGAGAAATTCATGAAGGACAAAGGTGTTTCTGAACAGGAAATTGCCAAGGAACTACTCAATGAAACTGTTACTTATGCTGAGTCATCAGTTTGTCGTCATAAGTTGCTGTTACATTATTTTGGTGAATCTTATGAAAAGGACAACTGTGGCGCCTGTGATAATTGCTTGAATCCAAAAGTGAAATTCGATGGGCAGGAAGATATAAAATTGGTTATTGAAGCTGTAATCGCGCTGAAACAACAATATAAGTCGAAACACATCAGTGAACTGCTTTCAGGAAAAAAAACAGGTGATATTAAATCCGCAAAGCACGACACAAGCGAGTTTTTCGGGGCTGGTGAAGACCAGGATGAACGTTACTGGAATGCGGTAATACGCCAGGCTCTGATTCATAAACTGGTTACCAAAGATATTGAGAATTATGGAATTTTAAAGGTTTCAAAAGAAGGAAAAGAATACCTGAAAAATTCCTACCCTATCATGCTTGCCAAGGATCATGACTACGAAAATCCTGAGGATGATGACTTTGAATCCGCAAAAAATACAGGACCAAAAGGAAGCGGAACTGATACGACCTTATTCAGCATGTTGAAAGATCTGAGAAAAGCAATTTCCAAGAAGGAAAATTTACCTCCTTTTGTTATTTTTCAGGACCCCTCATTAGAGGATATGGCCATACAATACCCGGTTTCACAAGAAGAGCTTACACAAATTGTAGGCGTGGGAACAGGCAAGGCATTAAAATATGGTGAACCATTTTTAAAACTTATCAAACAGTATGTTGAAGACAATGATATCATCCGACCTAATGATATGGTCGTAAAATCAGTTGTAAATAAATCGGGTTTAAAAGTCTATATTATCCAAAGCATCGACCGGAAACTTCCACTTGAGGATATTGCTTTTACCAAAAATCTTAATATCGATGAGTTACTTATCGAAATTGAAAGTATTGTGTCAAGTGGAACACGTATAGATATTAATTATTATATCGATGAGTACGTGGATGAATATCATCAGGAAGATATATATGAATATTTCAGCGAGGCAGAATCTGATTCGATTGAAGATGCATTAGCCGCTTTGGGAGAGTCTGAATATACTGAAGAGGAAATCAGGTTGATGAGAATAAAATTCATGTCTGAGATTGGCAATTAATATGAGGATTAAGATTGGCGCTCTGATTATTATAAGCGTACTGTTTTTAGTAAGTTGCAAACCAAAAGTTGAATTAAAAATTGACAAACCTGATTTGTTTCTGACCGAAAATCAGATGGTACAACTTTTTGTTGATGCTCAGTTAGTAGAAGGGGCGTTGGCATTCAAAAGAAACAAAGGATCCAATATTACAGAACTGAAGCACGATTACTATCAAACCATGTTTATTAATCACGGTGTAACGGAGAAAGTTTTTGAAGAAAATATTGCTTATTATAATCAGTTTCCTGAAGTGATGGAGAAATTATATGATGAAGTACTTGCAGATTTGAGTAAAACAAAATCGTTAATGGAGGTGAAGGAAGAGGAGTGATTATTTTGTAAAAACTGCCCTTCGATTTTCTTCGGTTCCCCCAATGTCAAGTGTATAATTGAATTCAAGACGGGATTCACTAATATAAGTACCCGTTCCGTCCACATACCACCCCTGACCAACTTCCTGATAGCTGATCACAATTGATTTGCCTGCTACCAGTCCTTCTGCAGCATCACCTGAACCGGCAAAATTATTAAGAATTATCCTTGACGAATTTGTAGAGCTTCTTTCAATGCTCACTTCATAATTAATTTTGAGTGCATTATCTGAAACACTCCATGAACCGATAAATTTTCCTAATTCATCCTGATCAATCGGGAAATCAGTATCTTCAGTGCAGGATGAAACCCCAATTATAATCAAAAAAACTAGGGTTCTAAATAAAATCTTCATTGTATTAAAATATTTACTCAACAATAATTTTTTGAACAATTACTCTTTTGTTTACTTCAAATAGTTTAACAAGATAAACGCCTGATGGTAAGACTGTTAAATTTATTTTTATTTGATTGTTGCCTTTCATAACAATAATATCTTCCTCTTTCAATAACACCCTTCCGGTTAAATCAATAATCTGGTAAGAGATATGGCCAGATTTTTCAGTGTCAAAAATTAATTTAACAACATCATTACCAGGATTTGGAGAAATAGTCAGTTGGGACAAGCCATCCTTTTTTTCAATTTCGCCCACCAGAGTGCCACCAGCACTTACAACTGCATTGGTTATATTCTCAGCAGTTGGCTCCCAAATAAATTGTTCAGTAATATGATGATCAGGTGAAATCAGAATAACTGTAGGATAGGCAGTAATTCCGTATGCTTCGTACACTGCGTTTCCTCCGCCTTCCAGACCGCTGGCCGATGGCAGGGTGATATTAAAAATTGAATCAAAAATCTCAACGCCACGGTTATCGCTGTTATAATTTATTGCCAAAAAGAAAACATTTCCCTGATTTGATCCAAAATTCTGATAAGCCATTTCAAAATCATATGCAAAAGTTTGGCAAGGCCCACATGAAGTGGAAAAAAAATCAATAACAACAAAATTGCCGGCATCAAGTATTGGGAAAAGTCGGATTGTTTCACTGTTTAGCGTTTTTACACTGAATTCAACGGCCTCTGTCAAAGGTGTTTGTGCGTTAATTCTAACAAAAAAAGTGAAAAATAGTAATCCGAAAATGATTGATTTTCTCATAGTGTAAAAAGGTTTAAAGCGTGCAAAAATAGGCAAACAACATTATGCAATGAGTAAAGTTTTTATTTTTTCAGCGAGTCTGCTGGCTCCTATGCGAAATAGCTTATTATTTAACCAGTCTTTCCCAACAATTTCTTTTACAAGTTTATAATATAGTAGTGCATTTTCAGGTTCTGAGATACCACCGGCTGGTTTTAAACCAATTTTAATATTCGTTGCTATATGATATTCTTTTATAGTATCAAGCATTATCACAACAGCTTCGGGAGTAGCGGCAGGACTTATTTTACCGGTTGAGGTCTTTAAAAAGTCGGCTCCTCCTTGTATTGCCAATTCACAGGCTTTGCGGATCAATTGTACAGTCTGTAACTCACCGGTTTCCAGTATAACTTTCAAATGTGATGTACCGCAAGCTTTCTTCACTTGTGATACTTCTTCATAAATTGCATCAAAATCACCTTCCAGCAATTTGCCACGCGAAATTACCATGTCAATTTCATCTGCCCCTTCAGATACAGCCCATTTAACTTCTTCAATCTTAAGCGACAGTGGAAGTTGGCCGGATGGAAATGCGCAAGCAACTGTAGCCACACAAATATCAGAACCTTTTAAAACTGATTTTGACTGCCGGATAAAAGGGCTGTAAACACAAACCGCTGCGACAGTTTTTCCATTAAGTACGTTTTTAAATTCTAATGCCTGTTCGCACAATCCATTAATTCTTTTCTTATTATCAGTTCCTTCAAGAGTGGTTAAGTCTATGCAGGAAAACAATGTTTCCAAAGCTTCACGATTACCTGATTCATCAAAAATGCTTTTATCAATGGCCTGAATACGTTTTTGTAATGTGGCAGTTGTTTGGGTATATTCTTCAAATTTCATATATTGAATTTTTACAAAGTTAATCATTCGGATTTTTATCCCGACAATCTTTTAATTAACATTATAAACTGATACAAAATTATAATGAATGATATCTGTTTACTACAACTTTTACATGTTTGTTTGAAGTCTTTACTATCCGATTTTAATAATGACTATCCGATATCGGATAGTCATTATTAAAATCGGATAGTGTTTTTCCGAAAATTCCGAGTCAATAAAGGATAAATAAAAAAATATAATATTTTAATTAATTGAAATATAAGTAATTAGATGTTTTGAAATATAGTCCTCTCTTACGGGCGCCAGTATTCCATTTTCAGAGTCATTTTTATTCCCAGGTATTCACGAGACGCGGCAAGTACCAGTGCTTCGATATTCTTTTCAAGACCTACCGGAAATGCAATAGAGTCGTGAATTGTGTAGACCGGGATGCCAGGATAGGTAGATGAGATTTGTTTTGTTACAATGTCCAAGATAAACCGGGATTCGATCCGTTGTAATAAAATTGCCAGAGTTCTGTGATCAACTTGCTTTATCAAATTGTAGACATAGCTCACCTTTGGGAAAATAGCATTAAAGATTCTTTTTTCAGCAGCTTCTAACTGATTTATAAAGCTGTTGCTTGAGTAAAGTGACTTAAATACTATCTTTTTAAAGTCGTCGCGCGATTGAGTTACAGCCCCAGTCCGTATATTTGTCTCTTCTTCAATGTAATCGTAAAGGGTTCCTTCTGCTGTTTTTTGACAAAAAACTGAAATGTCATCTATCACTGAATTACCAAGGGTTTCAGAAGTATTGCAGTGGCTCATAGCTCCCGATAATTGAGTTTGCAAACTAATAATCAATGTACGTTGATAATATATTTGGATTTGT
>CAJBPB010000136.1 GCA_903957365.1 uncultured Bacteroidota bacterium | reverse complement strand
GAATATTATTCGATCTCGGACCGCATCTGATTGATCAGGCAATCTTTTTATTTGGAAGTCCGCAAGCAGTAAGTTGCAGTCTGATGAATCAGCGTGAAGGAAGCAGGACCAACGATAGCTTCGATCTCAACCTCATTTATCCACAAATTACCGCACGTTTGAAAGCGGGATTACTTATAAGGGAAGCAGGCCCGCGCTTTATGGTTCACGGAACACTCGGGTCTTACATAAAATATGGCGCCGATCCGCAGGAAGACCAGTTAAAAAAGGGCAAAAAGCCACAAAGTAAAAATTTCGGGATAGAACCAAAAAGAAAAGCCGGTTTACTGAATTCAATGCTTCATGGGAAGCATTTCAGAGGTAAATATGAATCATTGCCTGGCAATTATATGGGTTTTTACGATGATGTGTATGCAGCCATTGTAAACCATAAAAAACAAAATGTCACTGTTGAAGATGCTTTGCTGACGATACAAATCATCGAAGCCGCTGTGAAGAGTCATGAAGAGCAAAGGATTGTGAATTTCTCGATTTAAAACTATAAAACCAAAAGATATGAGTACGCGACGTGATTTTCTTCGTTCCATCCCTGCGATTTCAACCGGATTTTTATTGTCCTCTTTCGGAAGTAAAGCAATGGCAAACCCTTCAGATATTAAAAAGGAAGTTGGCATTCAGTTATGGACACTGCGTGATAACATCGCAAACGACCTGAACGGAACCATCGAAGCACTTTCTAAAATTGGTTATACCAGCATCGAGGCATTTGGTTTCGATGGAAATTTTTATGGCAAAACTGCCAAAGAATTCAGCACATTCTGTCAAAATCTGGGCATCAGAATCCACAGCACACACACCGGAATTACTGCTGGAAATGCGTCATTGTATTCCGAAAAAGCGGTTGAGGCCGGATTGGAGTTTCTGATTCTTCCTTCACTGATGGGTCGGCCCGGTGACACAATAGATGATTACAAGCGACTTGGGGATGAAATGAACCAGATTGGAGAATGTTGCAATAAGCAAGGTATCCGTTTCGGTTACCACAACCACGGATTTGAGTTTAAGGCAAAAGACGGAGTGCTTCCTTATGACATTTTGTTGAAAGAAACCGATCCTGCCCTGGTTTCATTTCAACTGGATATTTACTGGATGAAAAAAGCCGGACAAGATCCGCTACACTATTTTAAGGAACATCCTGACAGATTCCATACCTGGCATGTGAAAGACATGGGAAATGACGGGGAAAGTTGTATTGTCGGAAATGGAAATATCAATTTTAAAAAATTGATGCATCACGCGAAAAAAGCAGGCCTTGATCGTATTTTTGTTGAACAGGAGGCCTATTCTGAAGGATCTCCGCTGTATTGTGCAGCGCAAAGTTTTAAATATATTCAAACTCATTTGTTGTAAACCAAATTAAAAACCTCATCTATGGAAGAAAACAAAACCACAGACACTGGAATGGACCGCCGGTCGTTTATCCGGAATTCGGCCATGACGGCTGCTGGAATCATGATTCTGCCAAGCCATGTTATTTCAGGACTTGGTTATCGTATGCCCAGCGACAAACTGAATATCGTCGGTATTGGCGTGGGTGGCCGTGGCGGCGGAGTTATCAGGGCTGTCAGCAGTGAAAACATCATCGGATTGTGTGATGTTGACTGGAAATATGCTGGAAAAATCTTTGGCGAATTTCCCGATGCCAAAAAGTATTACGACTGGCGTATCATGTTCGATGAACTCAAAGATTCGATCGATGCAGTGGTTGTCGGAACACCCGATCACTCGCATGCGATCATCAGCATCAACGCCATGAAACTTGGCAAGCATGTGTATTGCGAAAAACCATTGACACATTCTGTATGGGAGTCACGGCAAATGACAAATATTGCACGTGAATACAAGGTTGCAACCCAGATGGGAAACCAGGGAAACTCAGGTGAAGGAATTCGTCAGGTTTGCGAATGGGTTTGGGATGGTGCAATTGGCGAAATCCGTGAAGCACATGCCTGGACCAACCGTCCGATTTGGCCGCAAGGATTGGAACGACCAAAAGAAGTATATCCTGTACCGGACACATTGAATTGGGATCTTTTCCTCGGACCAGCACGCGAAAGACCTTATAATCCGATTTATACGCCATGGAACTGGCGAGGATGGTGGGATTATGGAACTGGTGCATTGGGCGATATGGCCTGTCATATCATGGATCCGATTTTCATGTCACTGAAACTGAACTATCCTACAAAAGTGCAGGCAAGCTCCTCACTCTTCAATACTGAATCACCACCATTGGCTGAAACCGTTAAATACACTTTTCCGGAAAGAGAGAAATTCAGAGGTGTGAAAATGCCCGAAATCAGTGTTAGCTGGTGGGATGGAGGATTGCTTCCTCCGCGCCCTGAAGAATTACCAGCCGGTGAAACCATGGGTCGCGATTCAAATGGCGGTTGCCTGCTGATTGGCTCCAAAGGTAAAATTATGACCGGATGTTATGGTAAAGATCCTTTCCTGTTGCCGCTCGATTATGACAAATCATACAAACGTCCGGCACCTGAGTTAAGACGAATTGAGGTCGGTCACGAAATGGATTGGGTGCGTGCATGCAAAGAAAGTCCGGAAAGTCGTGTCGAAACGAGTTCTAATTTTGGTTATTCTGGTCCGATGAACGAGATGGTCGTGATGGGTGTTGTTGCAGTGAGATTGCAGGATTTGAAACGTGAGCTGGAATGGGATGGTGAAAAAATGCAGTTTACCAACATCAGCGATACCGACGAAATCCGGGTGGTGAAAAGCGATAAATTTGAGATCATTGATGGGCATCCGCATTTCGATACCCAACATGAAACCATCAATGCCAAACAGGCTGCAGATGAATATATTAAACATCACTATCGCGAAGGCTGGACAATGTAGTCTTGTAATTCAAATTTAATATTTTGATATTTAGCATTATATAATTTTAAAATTCGTTTCAAATGAAAAAACTATTATCAATCATGGTAATTGCCCTTGTGATAACTTCATGTGGCAGTACCGAAAAATCGACATCCGGGAAGAAGAAATCCGGAAAAACTCCAGCTGTAAATACCCTTTCCAAGGCTGAAATTGCCGAAGGATGGGTATTGATGTTCGACGGTACAACATCGGGCAAATGGCGTGGTTATGGCAAAGATCATTTCCCTAACGGATGGGAAGTGAAAGATGGAATGCTATCCTGCAAGGGCTCGGGCCGCGGTGAGGCAGGTTCAATCGAAGGCGGTGACATTATTTATGATGAAAAATTCCAGAATTTCGAATTGTCACTTGAATGGAAAATTTCAGACGGTGGAAATAGTGGGATTTTGTATCTGGCGCAGGAGTCACCTGATAAAACCATCTGGCAGACAGCCCCCGAAATGCAGGTGCTCGACAATATCAAACATCCTGATAGCCGTGATGATTCACACACCGCTGGTTCGCTGTATGATATGATTGCCGTTGCGCGCGACAAAGTGAAACCTGTGGGTGAATGGAATCAAGCTAAAATATTGATTTACAAAGGTTTGGTAGAGCATTGGCTCAATGGTGAGAAAGTGGTTGAATACCATTTATGGACACCGGAATGGGAAGCAATGGTTGCCAAAAGTAAGTTCTCGCAATACAATCCCGACTGGGCCAAAGTTGCACAGGAAGGTTTTATCGGATTGCAGGATCATGGCGATGATGTATGGTACAGAAACATCAAAATCAGGAAGTTGTAATATGAATTAATAAGAAACCCTGCATCCTGTCAGGAAAATTATTTTCGGGAAATACAGATTTTTTTGTCTGTGTTTCCCGAATTTTTTGTTCAAAAATGCTTACTAAAGTACCGAATCGTTGATTTATTTCTTTAATCAATGGATGAAATCAATCAAAAGGCTTGTATTAGCAGCCCCCTTTTATCTTGGAGGTTTTCACAACAATCGGAGCGGACGAATTTTTCAACGCATCCACCAGCGCCATCATATCAATGGCTGCTTTCTGACGGAAATTGAATGTGTTGATCTCGTCTTTGCTTGCATTTGTTCCTGGAGCCATAAGGCCGGTAAACATGTTTTTAAAACCAACCGATGATTCAGCCAAAACAAAATTTTCCGCTTTGCCTAAATGTTTGGCAAGCAAAAAGGCTCTTTTTGCAAGTTGCTTGTCATCGGCATAGAAATAATTTGTCTTATGATTCTGGTCAAGAATCTTTAACCACTCGGTATTCTTTAATTTATCAACCGGTATGTTGATGGCGAAAGGAAGATGATAAGTTTTAAAGGCTTCAGCATCTCTCACATCGATGATATTGATCTTGTAATAATTGTTTACAATCTCGCCTGCCAGTTTATCAGCCGGGACTTCAAAAGCTTTAATATCCTGGTTAGCAAGTTCTTTGTTTATCCTCGACTCAAGACGGGTGTCACTGTTGGGAGTGATGGCAATGAAAGCAAGCACAACAAAAGCAAAACCAATTCCAACAATGTACAGATTCCTTTTGTCTTTTGTCACTTCTGTCGGAACTTTATTTACGTAGTTTTCAATGCGTCCGGTTGCATAAAAAGCGCCAAAAGCGATAGCAGACAACAGAACAGCAAAAACCAGTTTCGACATTCCCAGTTGTTCGTTTATGAGCACTGGTCCCCAGTTTTCGGCGACAAAAATATCCTGAAATATCGGGTACCCTTCAGCAAAAGCAAAAACACCGATCATGCCTCCAAAAACGAAGGCGAGCGCATCGAGTTTTCCAATGGCAGCAGCGCAGACACTTGTGCCAGGACAAAAACCACCAATGATAAACCCGAGTCCCATGATGGCTCCTCCCACAAGGGCTGACCAAAGAAATGTAGGGTTGATATAAATAAGACTCAGATCAAGCATGCCCCAATGACCGAGCAGCAATACACCAATCATGGCAGTGACACCGGCAGTAAAAAACACTTTCAACACGGTGAAATCATAGCCATAAAACAAACCGACAAGTTTTTTTGTTGATGAAAATCCTGCCTGTTCAAGGGTAAATCCAAAGCCGATTCCGGCAATGAGCGCAATGACTAAACTAAATTCATTGCTAAAGATTGTTGGTACTAAAGGTGCCATATCGATTATTTTAACCAGAGTTTTCTAAAAAAGAATGCAAATGCGTAGCCTGATCCGAAGATTGCAAGCATGGTAATGATACCGCCGAAAGACATAACCGCCATTCCGCTCAATGCGGCTCCGCTGGTGCAACCACGCCCAAGCTGTGATCCCAGACCAAAGAGTGCGCCACCAAAAAGAGCAGCAATAATACGGGTCGAATTGGTGATGCGTGGTCCCCTTTCGAGTTTAATTCCAACACGGTTTGACAAAACACCTGAAAAGAAAGCGCCGATGATAACACCGATAACTTCAAAAACAAGCCAGTCTTTTAATGGGCCACCCGGATGTTCCTCATTGTATGTTTTAATAAATGGTGTGCTGGCCGTATGTTCGGGCGCTACCGCAACAATGGTTGAGAGTACCACACTCTTAACAGCACCGCTTGCACCCAGACCGCGTCCCGTAACATAAATTGTCCCTAATAATACCATACCAAGCAAAAATCCGGCTAAATATGGATTCATATATTTTTGTGGTTTCATTTCTTTTCTGATTTTTTTTCGTTTTCGTCATTGTGTTCCTGATGTTCCTCGTCGATTTCTTCCCAGCCGGTAATCATGGCCTGAATATTTGAAGTCGGAGTTTTGCCCGTGGTTGTCATATACACATGAATAACAAGGAATATCATCAATAATATGGCTCCCAGTGTATGCCAGAATGCGATCGCTTCCAGAGGATAGTCTTCTATCACAATGATATTATTCTGGTCAAAGGTTTTATACAACATATATAATATGCCTGATATAATGGTTATTGGCACAAGTAAAAGTTTAAATCCAAGATAAACCAAACGTTGAAGTGGATTCAATTTACTGAGTCCGGTTTTTTCAGTCGGATGTGGTTCTCCTTTGAAAATACCAGACATATAATACATTATTTGTTCCTTTAATTTTTTAGTTGTTGGAATATATTGTTTCCATTCGCCGGTAGTCAGATGCCAGAAGATCGCCAGAAATATCAATCCTATCAGCATCCATGAGGCAACGCGATGATATTCAACTGCTTTCTCGAATCCAAAAATGGTGTAGGACCCATGCACTTCAAAACCTGTGATCGATAAAAACATGATCAGTGAAGCTTGCAACCAGTGCCAGAAGCGCTCAAAACCTTTGTATATATAAACCCTTTGCATTTTATCAGTATTAATTCTTGTTTTGATGTTATTGATGATTAAGTAGTGCTGTCATCATCGTAATTGATGATTTGTTTTTCGTACTTATTTTTATATATTGATATGGATATACGGATTGCTGCATGACCTAAGACGCCTATGACTGTGAGCCAGAAAACCCAGATTCCCGTAATATCAAGTATCTTATTGTGATCGCGGCCAGGCAAATAGAATCCTGTCAGTTTTGCTAATCTTCCATTATGTTGGGTATGACATTCGGCGCAACCGACACTTTGTTCCTTTGGTGCAACCATGTGATTGATAGGCCAGTACATCTCAGTTTCGACAAAACCATACTCTCCGCTGAAGGGTAATCCCGATTTTTCCATTCCAGCGATTGATGCTTTATCCCAATTGAAATCGTTCCAGAACGCACTGTCGCCTTCTTTTGCTCCAGCAAGTTTGGGTTGAATCAGCCATTTATATACCTTATCATAAATCTGATCGCCAACGTGTATTTTAACAGGAATGATTTTTGAATTACGATCACTGTAGGAACCATTTAAAGTGTTCATCTGAACAGGAATTGATTTGATTGTATCCCCCAGCAGGTACTGACTGGCCGTCCCGTTGAACCAGATATAATCGGGTTGAACATTGTTTTTCCAGATGAATGAACCCTTAATCGACAAATACTCATGGTTACCTAATGAATCGTCTTCTTCATAAGACTTGCCATCTTTTAGTTTTCCGGCATCTGACCATTTCCAGGCCATTTTTGTTGAATTAACCTTTGCATAGATAGGTATGTGGCATGCCTGACATGATACTTTTGAACTATGCCTGTTAATCATGTCATTTAAATGGGGTGTGGTTGTATGGCATTGTTCGCAGGTGGCACGATTCGAATTATCGGGTGAAACAGAGTAAAGCTTTCCCAGTATTTTGTGATTTTGTGCAGTGTGACAGGCAACACATTCCAGATTCATTCCGTTGGCTCCCATGTGTACATCCACATCGCGACTGCACGACAGTTGTGCTGTTTCAAGGTCGCCATGTTTCACATTGTTGCCACCACCACCATTAAAATGGCATGAACCACAATTGTTTTTGGTTGGTGATCCCACACTTTGTGCGACCTTCTCAAGGTTCACTGTGCGGGCAGGATAACCGGCCATGAAAACCCCCTTCTGATATTCTTCACTGTTGTCGTGGCAAACCATACAATCAACATTACGTGCATTGTTGAAATCAAAATGATCATTCGTCATTCCGAAACCAATATGGCATTTGGCGCAGGATTGCTGGTTCGAACTGGTTCCGATGCAGAAATTATTCATCACGTTTTTCTTTCCGGCTGAGGCAATACCCCGTCCTTCAACATAGGCAACGCGCTCCCAGTTCCAATGCGAAGAGGCCATGATTTCCTTGTGTGTTTCGGTGTGACAAATAAGACAGGCTTCTGTTACATCCTGCGGAGTTTTAAATTCTTTCTGCAACTCAGCCAGCTTGCTGTGATCGACAGAAGGAATATGCTTCAGAGCATATTTGTGTCGGAGTTCTTCAAGCTTCAGATTATAAGTGTCATCCTCATGGAATATATTGACCAAGACCAGTGATAGGATGACAAGGACGATTACAAGTAGTATGTTCCTTAGCATAAAATTATGTTTATTCCTTCATTTTATTGAAAAAAACAGATGAAAATTAAGATTTCAATTGAACCAGCGTTCAAAAATAGATTGCAAAGATATAACTTAACGAAGTACTGAATTAGTCAATTGGGTTAATTACGTTTTCATTCAATGACTGAGACGAATGTTGGCAGTGTAAACAATTATCATTCAATGATATATGTGTTCTTCAGCAGGTGTAATTTAAAATAAATTCAAATAAGAGAAGCCTTTTGCTCTATAAAATTGTGTTTTGCAAATGAACCATAGTTCATTAACCTTATAAGGAATTTAGTGCAAATTAGCACATCTGCATAAATTTATGCAGGTAGGAAATTTTAAAATCCAGAGATAATATATGGGTAATGAATATCTTATATCCAAGAATTTGATCGATTAACAATTGATACTGTAAATCTGTTATTGGATAATGTGGTTATCTTTAAAACCTGATTTCTTTTATCAAAATCTTTTGGTATGTTTGAAAATGTTCTGATAGCAAAAGGTATAACTCGACTTTGGGATTAAGCTACAAAATTGAATAAAAAATTCAACCATTGAAAAACGAAAGCGTCAGAATCATTATCCTTTCATGCTCACCATCTCAAGCCTTTCAGGATCGATGATTTCAACATGTTCATTGGTAAGATTGATTAAACCGTCAGCTTTAAATTTGGTTAGAATCCGGGCGATGCTTTCAATAGACATGCCACTCAGTTCAGCAAAATCTTTTCTGGATAACTGGAGCGGAAATTTCCTGGTCTTATATACCCTGTTTGCAAGGCATAAAACTACATCGGCCAAACGGCCATAGGTTTGTTTTTTAGTAAGACAATAAAAACGGCCATTAATAATATTACTTTGTTCGGCCAGCAACGACAACATTTTTGTAGCAAAAGATGGGTTACTGTTCATAACCTGTTTGAAAGCATTGATCTCAATAAGACTGACCTGTGATTCAACATAAGCCTGCGCTGAATAATACAGAATTTGATTTCCTTCGAAAAGTGATGACAAACCAATCATACTCACAGGTGAAAAAATCTGCAGGATGAGGTTATCCGTCGATCCTTCGATAAATGTTTTAATCAGCCCTTCGTTTAAAACCATAATGTGTGAAACAAATGATCCCTGTTTGCTGATTACCTCTCCTTTTTGATATCGTACTTCAACCATTTTTGATTCAATCAACGACAGTTCATCCATCGTTAAAAGTCCCATGCATTCCATTTTATTGGAGCCTATAGAACAGCTATTCCTTATAATAGATTGAGAATTAGGCATATAAAAATTTTCTTTCAATTTTGTAGACATCGAAAGTGCTGCAAGATAGCAAATAAATCTTTGATTTAGATCAAGGATTTTACTGTTTAGATTAATCATCAATCTTGATTTGTTTGG
>CAJBPB010000135.1 GCA_903957365.1 uncultured Bacteroidota bacterium | reverse complement strand
TGGAGATTCAATGAAAATGCTGCAAACTGGACAATCAACAGCCAATCAGGCAATGGTGCTCCATCAGCAGAATTCACATGGGATCCATTGTTAACCGATGGTTACAGTGCCACATTAACCAGCAATCCATTGTTGGGTGACATGATTACCGAAGGAAACATCTGGTTGGATTTCGATCTGAAACTGAACAACCGTAATGCAACAGGTGATGAAAAAATGAAGGTAGAAGTATTCAATGGCAGCACCTGGAGTCAGGTTGCAATCTTCGACAACGAAGAAGGCTTTGATTACAGCCCAAGTCACATAAACATTACCACAGCAGCCAAGGGCAGAGTATTCCAGGTTAGATTCAATGCAATTGGTGAAAACTCGTTTGATGTGATCTCATGGTTTGTTGATAACATCCACATCTACAGAGTATGTACACCTCCAACAAGCTTAACCGGTGAATATGTATATAACGGAACCGATAGTTTTGGAGCCGAAGTTTGCTGGAATGGCGCTGCAGGTACTACTACAACCGAAGAGTTGATCTATGACAATAATGTTGCAACAGGTGCGTATTCTTATGAAGGCTATGTAATGAGTTCACAAATGTCACCCGATGGACCATGTCAGGTATTGAAGCTGAAGTATTATACTACCGGAACTGGTGGTTTCGATGCTAAAGTATTTGATTGGGCTGGAACAATGCCTGGTACAACTGAGTTATATAGCTCAGCCGAACAGGTCGTTGATGAAGACTGGGTGCTGGTTGATATTACAGCAGCCGGTTTGATGGTGACTGGTGATTTCATGGTTGGCTTTGGTTCAATTAATGCAACAGCCTATATGGGTTATGATGCCGATCTGGACAATGGCCGTTCATGGGATTATGACAATGCAGGTGGTTGGGAACAATGGAATGAAGCTTATCTGCTACGTGCGATTGTGGAATATTCTGACGGACGGATTGCTGAAATCGGTGCCGGAGTGGATAACTCAAAGGTTACCCTTTCACCTGAATTCAGTTTGAATCAGCATTCAAAGGATTATTCAGATGTTGTTTCAGTAAATCCAATCAATAACCAATCAGTTGTATCATCTGATTCGGAAAGAGTAATCGAAGGATTCAATTTGTACCGTAAAGCCGATGGTGAAGCATATTCATTGTTGACAATGGTTCCTGCTCAGGCTGGTACAACTCACTATTGCTACTTCGATGAAGATACCGACGCTGGTATTGGCTACTTCTATCAGGTAACTGCAGTTTACGGCAGCGAAACAGATGCTTGCGAATCAGCACCTGGTAAAGCGCTGGTTGATCCAACTGAGGATTTTGTATATGTTCTGGTAACAGACATCAATTCAAACGAATCGATGCTAACCCGCATGTATCCAAATCCTGCTAACGATAACATAACAATCGAGTCATCGAAAATGAACAGAATCGTTGTTATGAATACAATTGGACAGGTTGTTTATGAAGCACAGACAAATGGTGTGAATAAAGTAACCCTGAATACCATTTCCTTTGAAGCAGGCGTTTACGTAGTACGTATCGAAACTGACGGAGGAACAGCAACCAAACGATTTACAATTGTCCGTTAATCGTTAATTATAATGGTCATTACGACCATAATTTAAACAAAAATGGGAACCGGAAGGTTCCCATTTTTGTTTTTAAAGACTCCAAGTCAGGGCTTGACTCTAAGTTAAGCCCCGACTTTAGGGTATCAGTCGTAAAAGTGCATGTCAATAATGTAATTATACGCTTTTTCAGGAATAAAAAAACGCATGTCTTTTCCAACCGAGATGGCATGCCTCAGAAAACTTGATGAAACTTCTATTTCAGGTGCATTGACAATCTGAACTGAAGGATGATTCTCAAACTGTCCGGGGGAATAGCCTTTTCGGGGATATACAAAAACCCTGTAATTATCTAAAATGACCTCATAATTTTTCCATTTCTGAAATGACTGTAACGAATCCATTCCGCATATCACAGAGAAAGATTTTCCAGGATGTTTCTCAGATAACCGAACCAATGTATCAATGGTGTAGGATGGTTTTGGTAAATGTAATTCAATATCACTCACCTGAAATTTCGGATAATCGTCAACGGCCTTATAGGCAAGATCAAGCCGGTGATAATCGGCCAGCAAACTTTTTTTGTCTTTAAGTGGGTTGTGTGGTGAAACAACAAACCAGACTTCCTGCAAATCAGTAAATTCGACCAGGTAATTGGCAAGCATCATGTGTCCGTTATGAATTGGATTGAATGAGCCAAAAAATAATCCGACTTTTTCAGTAATCATAGTTTGTCTAATTAAAAATGAATCAGCATTTTACCATCCGACATTGCACCCAGGTATGATCGAATTCCTTTAACAATCTCATCAATGCTGATATGAATATTGATTGGAATCTTGATTTCCTCTGAAACAATCATGGATGTCAGCGTATTTTTGGTTTGTTCGATTTTGGCTGGTTCTGCAATATTCATCCATTCATTCAAATTGAAACCTGAAACGGTCAGTTTTTTGAAAATGAGTTGCATTGAATCAATTCCTGACACTGGTTTTCCTGATAATCCACCATAAACAACGATCTCAGAATTTGCAGGAAGGCAATTTGCAATGATACCTGTTTGTTCTCCACCAACCGCATCGTACACCACACAACTGTCAAATTCCTGCATCACGATCCGTAGATTTTCATCAAATGATTCACCGGAAGTAAGCAAAACTTTGTCGAATCCCTTTTTTATTAATGATTCCATCGTTTGCTGACGTCGGACAATCCCAATTGTTTTTATATGATTTTTTTTGGCCAATGCAAATAATACATCCGACACCCGGCTTCCTGCAGCATTGATTACGATTGCCTGCGCTTTGCGCTGAATAGCAGTTTCAAATAAGCCAAATGCCGTAAATGGATTGATGAAAAAGCATGCCGCCTGATCAATTGTCAGGGCTTCATCAATCTGAATCAGCTGACCGGGTTTAATAATCAGGTATTCTGCCCAGGTTCCATCACTATCTTCCTGTGTGAAACAACTGACACGTTTTCCAATCCAATGATCCGCAGATAATCCAGCGCCAACTGCAGCTATAATGCCGGTTCCCTCAAAACCTGGCACACATGGAACCGATTTAAAAATATTGTAACCTCCCTGAATAAATGCGATGTCAGATGGATTGCAGGATGCCGCCTGCATTTTAACAAGTAAATGATTGTCAGAGATTTGTGTGATGGTTTTTTCAACAATATGCAAGCCAAGCATAGCTCTCACAACATTGGCGTTATATGCCGGAAGTTCAATTGCTTTATAGGTAAGCGGTAATGTAATTGATGTCATGTGTTGATGAAATTTAGAACGATGGAAATGATTTCATTCCGGGCTTTCGCCAAATCATCGTTTATCAGGATTATATCAAATTTGTCAGCGAAAGTCATTTCGAACTCTGCCTTTTCTATTCTTTTTTGAATCTGCTCCGCCGAATCAGTTAATCTTGATTGAAGTCTTTCCTGTAATACCGAAATGGATGGCGCTTTCACAAAAACGGCAAGTGCCTGATCCTGATAATGTTGCTTGATATTCAGTCCTCCCAGCACATCCACATCAAAAAGAACATGTTTCCCTTGTTGTAACATTTCGTCAACTTCACTTTTAAGTGTGCCATAGAATGAACCACTGTAAACTTCTTCCCATTCAAGAAATTCATTTTTTGCAATCCGGGATTTAAATTCATCTTCGCTCATGAAAAAATAATCTTTTCCATTTTGTTCGCCTGATCGCATCTTGCGGCTTGTTGCTGAAATAGAAAATGTTAATCCTTCAATATTTTCAAGCAAATATTTTACAATGGTTGTTTTGCCCGATCCTGAAGGGGCTGAAAAAATAAACAGTTTCCCTGGTTTTGTTTGCATTTCGACTAAAGGATATTAAATAATTGTTCTTTTATTTTTTCAAGTTCATCTTTCATCTGTACAACAATCCGCTGAATGGCCGCATCATTGGCTTTTGATCCAAGGGTATTTATTTCCCTCCCGATTTCCTGTGTTATAAAACCAAGTTTCTTGCCCGAATTGTCCTCATCAATGGTTTCTATAAAATAATCGCAATGCTGTTTTAATCTTACTTTTTCTTCTGTAATATCCAGTTTTTCAAGATAATAAATCAATTCCTGTTCAAACCTGTTTTCATCAAACTTAGACGAGTCAAGTAACTCATTCAGGTTTTTGGTCAGACGGGTTTTTATCGCTTCTTTTCGTTGAATCTCGTAAGGTTCAACCTGTGTTAAAAGATTCATTATTAATTCAATACGACCAATTACTTCGTTCTTGAGGTTTAACCCTTCCTGAAGTCTGAAAGCGTCAAACTGAAGAAATGCCGCTTCAGCTGCTTCGTAAAGACTCGCCAGAAACGAATCTCCCAAAGGTTCTTCAGCTGATGAAAAGATTCCTGGAAAACGAGTGACCAACCCCAAAATATCATCTGGCATTTTAATAGCCAGCCTGTATGTAAGATCTTCTAGTTGTGCGTGATATGCTTTAACCGTTTCAAAATCAATTTGTGCACTTGATTTTTCGATTGTGTTTTCGATGAAGATGGCAACATCAACTTTTCCGCGTTGGACCTTGGTTGAAATTTTGTTTCTTAATTCATATTCATAAGGTTTTAGATCGTTCGATAATCTCATCGATAAATCTAATTGTTTGCTGTTCAGTGCTTTAATTTCGAAGGTAATATTTTTATTTTCAAATTGAAATCCGGATTTACCAAAACCAGTCATGGATCGAATCATATTTTTTTGATTTTAAGCAAAGATACACAGCTGGCAGATGTAGGCGAAGATTTTCTTGGTCTATTTTGCAAAAGATTGACATAGATTTTGTATTATTGCTGTAAATATCTGTTTTGAAAGCAATTCTACCATTCATTGTGTCTTTCTTGTTTTTGGGTCCTTGTTTCGCACAGGCTGACCTGACGAAAATTGATAGTTTGAATAAACTTGTTGGTATTCAAACAGGCACGGAAAGGATTGAAACACTTATCGCTCTCTCTGAAGCGTATCGTAAAGTCTCTTTTGACAAGAGCATAAAGGCGGGATCAGATGCTGAACAATATGCAAATGAAATAAGCCTGGATACACTTAAAGGTAAAATTTTGTTATCGATGGGTGAAAGTGCGTCTTTAACTGGTGATTATGCACTGGCCTTGGATTATTATAAAAAAGCACTTGCTTCTTTTCAGAATACAGTTAATTATTCTGCTTTAGGCAAAACCTATGATATGATGGGTCTCGTTTACCGGAATATGGCTAATTATGAAAAAGCAATTGAATCTTTCGCGATGGCTTCCGATATTTTCCGAAAGCATAATTTAAACAAGCAGTTGGCAGGTTCAGAATCACATATCGGGCTTGTTTATTTTAATCAGGGAAATTTAAGTAAAGCGGTCGATTATTATTATCAGGCCAGGCTGGTATATAAAGAGTTGAAAGATACACTCAGGTTTGCCAAACTCACAATGAATATGGGGCTTGTGTATTGGCAATGGAATAAAAATCAGTTAGCCCTGGATATGCATCTTGAGGCATTACCGATTTTTGAGCGTAAAAAAGATTACTTAGAGTTGGGAAGGGCGCTGAATAATATTGGAATGATGTATTATCAGGATGTTAAGGATACGTTTGATTTCCTCGTAGAGCGTTGCGCGCGGGATTCGGAGCTTCTCTGAGGCCTCTTTGATGGACAGGCCCTGTGCACCGAGCAGATCGCACAGGCGCCGCTGCTCGGGCGTAAGCCGCCTCATGACCTCCGTAACGTCGATACGAATGTCGGCCGGATCGAACGACTCTTGCCCACCCAGATCCCGACCCTGTTCGGCATCGACCAGATCGGCATAGGTGGGTGCATCCTCGGAGTCACCCACCGTATCGTCCAGGGAAACGGTTTCCTGGTCGCCCCGTCGCTTGTCGGTCTCCCGCTCGCGGGCCAGATCGATCAGCTTGTTGCGCACGACCCGCGCCATGTAGGCGATGGGCGGCCCGCCCGGGTCAGCTACTACCTTCCGCCGCACTTCAAGCCAGTGAATCAGGCATTCCTGCAGGAGGT
>CAJBPB010000134.1 GCA_903957365.1 uncultured Bacteroidota bacterium | reverse complement strand
TGTTTTTTCATGATCTTCTTCCCACCATCCCCGAATAGTAGACATATCATGCGTGGAGGTAGTACACACACTGAGATAAGGTGCATCGGAAGGATGACCAAATTCAATTTTCGGATTTTTTGGCATCCGCTGAATTTCAAGACTAAGAATGTTCATCGAATTCATGACCTCAGGTACTGTATCGGGAACCATTCCCAGATCTTCACCACACACCAGCATATTGGAAGAAGCCAGAATAGAAGGGAGTTTTGCCAGAGCATGCCATTTCCAGAATTCTTCATGTCTTTTATAAAAGAAATGAATGTATAACTCATTCAACTGATCCTTTTTATTTTCTTCTAAATCTCTGTATGAGTATGTGTAATGCAATGCAATACGTGGATGGTAAGCTGGCTGAACCGAATAAGGATCTCGTATAAAAAGTACTTCGTTCAATAGTCCTAATAAGCCATCACGAATGGTTATTCCTTTCATATCCAGTTCGGTCATTGTTTGATCAGGACTGAAATAGTCATAGATTTTTCTCTGGGTATTGAATAATTCCTTCAATTCAAAAACACCAAAATCAGTCTCGTGTAAATATTTTAACCTGACCTCATCTGTATAATCGCCAAAGAAATCATATAAAAAATGACCGCGTATATATGGTTTGGTATAACGATCTGTATCAAACCAAATTCCCCAATCTTCGATTTCAACAGGTGTCATGGGTAGACCAGGCTTGAAATATCCCAATAAACCCTGTACAGCATGCATCGGTATTTCCCATATTCGAAAGAAACCCAGAATGTGATCGATTCGGTAGGCATCAAAATATTTTTCCATTGCTATCAGGCGTTTCCTCCACCATGCAAAGTCGTCGCGTGCCATCTCATCCCAATTATAAGTTGGGAATCCCCAATTTTGACCCATAAAAGCAAAGTCATCAGGTGGTGCACCAGCCTGCGCATTCAGGTTGAATAACCTGGGTTCTGTCCATGCTTCAATACTGTTTGGACTGATTCCAATTGGAATATCTCCTTTCATACAAACACCAAACTTGTGTGCGTATGAGATGGCATCTTTTAATTGAAGATCAAGATGGTATTGCTGAAAATAATGGACAGCAATATGTTCATGGTAAGGTTGAGACGGATCACAATATTCTTCAATCTTGATTGGGTCAAATTTTGCAAATTCTCCCCATTGCCTGAAATCACTTGTTTTATACTGATCGCGTAAACGACAAAATGCTGCATAAGGCACCAACCATTCCTTATTCTCTTCAAAAAACAGTTTAAAAGCATCTGTTTTTCTAAGTTTTTCCCAGTTCTGATCAAAGATTAATTTAAAATATCTTGCCTTCGCTTTGGTAACAGCTACATAATCAACCTGCTGTAATGCGTTTAACTCTTTTCCCAATTCTTCAAACTCTTTCTGAAGCTCTTTACTTTTGAGCTTTCCCAATGCTGGTAAATGAAGAAACATTGGATGAAGCGCCATTACCGAAATTGATTTGTAGGGATATGAATCGAGCCATGAGTGGGTTGCAACCGTTTCGTTAATTGGCAGAATCTGAATCATCTTCAAACCGGTTTTTACACACCAGTCGACTAGTTGTTTGATGTCATTAAACTCACCAACACCAAAACTATCCTGCGTTCTTAGCGAAAAAACAGGTACAGCAACACCAGCACCTTTCCAGTTTAAAGGTGGATAAACAAAATTCGAATCATTTACAACATTGATTGAATCAGTAACTTCTAAATCAACACTTTCCAGAATTCGGTTGACCCTGTTTTCCCAGATAACAATCTTGTTTGTTGATAATTCAACAATCACATATTTGTATTCAATAGGGAATTTTTGTCCGGAAGTATCGAATTCAAATTGCCAGACAGGGTAATGTCTGTTACTCATCAAAACATGTTTCTTCCAGTTTCCCAATGATTTTCCATCACCGGTAATAGCCATGCAATAATCTGAACCAACTCTTGGCGCACTGATATTGAAACGAATAATAGATCTTGATTTGGGTTTAGAATTCTGATCAATCATTTTCGCAGGTTTCATGATAACATCTGTAAACACCTTGCTATACATAACTCTTTCAGGATCATGCAACGATTGCCAGCTGTCGCTGATTATCATATTTTCATAGTCAGAGTTTACCAGTTGACGGTTTGAACCGCCTTCCCAAAGAATGTAACCGTTGGCCTCCCTTACAAAGTATTTATATGAAAAGGCAAGGCCCTGTGATGCCTCAATTTCCAATATCCAATTATCATTTCCTGTATAAATCATGGTTTGTCCTTTGTCAGGATCCCAATTTCCAAACAGTTCATGCTCCCCGCCAATACAAAGCACCTGACCCCAAATGCTTTTATAGTTAATCTTGAAGATAAGTTTCATATCGGTTTTTTTTCTAAAAAATGAATTCAGATGGTTTATCCACTGTAAATTTCGGACATTTTACCGTTTAAATCAATAGTTGAGTATTAAAATTAAAACAAATAAATCAGATGATTATAATTTAAAGAAGAAAATCGTAACTTAGTTCAATAAATTAAAATTAATAATATGTCATCTATCTGGCTTACAGGTCTTTCAGGAGCAGGCAAAACAACGTTGGGAATTCTTCTCAGTCAATGGTTTAAAGATAATGGAAAAAGTGTGGTATTTCTTGATGGAGATGAATTAAGAATGGGAATTAACAAAGATCTTGGCTTTTCAGAAAATGACAGGTTAGAAAACGTTCGTCGTGTAGCTGAGATTAATCAGTTACTTCAGAAAAATAATATAGATGTCATAAATTGTTTCATTGCCCCCACTAATTCAATGAGGAAATTGATTCGAAGTATTGTAACGGATGATCTGATTATGATTTTTCTTAATACATCAATTGAAACATGCAGAGCGCGCGATCCAAAAGGACTTTATAAAAAAGTCGCTGCCGGGAAAATCACTAATTTTACGGGCATATCAGGCATTTTTGAACCCTTTCTTGATGCTGATCTGATCCTTTCAACTGAACAATCGGTTGATTCGAGTTTGTCAGAACTGAAACAGTTTATTATAGGCAGATTAGATTGATAAACGGAATTTATATTTTTTTACTGAATATCTGTTAAAAATACAACCAGAGACAGGAACAGGTATGTCAATACGATAAAGGGTACAGCCACAAATTGCAGGGTTAAAATCAAGATGAGCGTAATTGATATAAACAAGTAGCGAATTTCGTTTCCTTTGATTTTGAATGACTTAAATTTCATTGCGAATAAGGGAAGTTCAGCTACCATAAGCAGTGAAAGTAAAATGGCAGTACCGATATAGAAATAAGTATTTGTAACAACCATATAAAACAGAGACTGACCTTCGTAAAGCTGGCTTTTTATAAGGGGTAATGCGGCAAAAAATAATCCCGCAGCTGGTGAAGGTAATCCAATAAAGGAGGTTGTTTGTCTTTCGTCAACATTGAATTTGGCCAGACGCAGAGCCGCAAAAAGCGGTATGATAAAAGCCAGAAATGGTATGATATCAACGTTAAAAAGAATATAATTCTGTCTGCCATGGCTTTCGATGATCAACTGGTAAACGATAAAACCGGGAGCAACACCAAACGAAACCACATCAGCCAAAGAATCGAGTTCGGCACCAATTTTTGAATAGGCTTTCAAAAGACGTGCTGCGAAACCATCAAAAAAATCAAATACAGCTGCAATAAAAATCATTGTTCCTGCCATTTTCAAATTTCCCTGTGAGAAAAACAGAATGGATAAACAACCTGAGAAGAGATTCATCAAGGTGATAAAATTCGGGATGTGATTTTTTATTTTCATAAACAACGTGCGTATAAATGGTTTCAATTCTAAACAAAGATAAGAAGGCATTTTCAAAATCGACTTATTTTATCATATTAAATCACAATTCAACAAAATACTGCTTGTTTTCATGCAACAAAATAAGCTTTGTATCTTTGCAGCCTGCTATGGAAAATACAAACATAATTGGTAAAGCTAAACTTATTGAAACTAAAGCTTTCGACTACGACTTACCCGATCACAGAATAGCACGTTACCCGCTTAACAGACGTGAAGATTCTAAACTTTTGGTTTTAAAGGAAGACAAAATTATAGAAAGTAAATTCTATAATATTGGTGAATTTCTCCCTGAAAAGGCAATGATGGTTTTTAACAATACAAAAGTTGTCAGGGCAAGATTATTGTTTAGAAAAGCAGAGGGTGCTGTAATAGAATTATTTACACTGGAGCCTGCTTCTGATACTGTTGACCTGCAACTTGCATTTGCGAAGCATTCGCCAGTAAACTGGAAGTGTTTGGTTGGCAATTCAAAACGGTGGAAATCCGGTATTTTGGAAATGAATTTAAACCACCCTGAGGGGTCAATCCGTTTGTGTGCTGAACGGCTTCAAAAGGAAAGTGATTATTCTGTGATCAGTTTTTCATGGGATAAATCAGGTGTTTCGTTTGCAGAAATACTGGAATTGGCTGGTGAGATGCCTCTTCCGCCGTATTTAAACCGAAAAGCTGAGAATTCGGATCTTGAACGATACCAGACCGTTTTTGCGATGTATGACGGTTCGGTGGCTGCACCAACAGCAGGATTGCATATGACAGAAGATCTTGTCAAAAATCTGAAGTTAAAGGATGTTCAATTTGAACAACTTACACTTCATGTTGGCGCAGGAACATTTAAACCACTATCAACATTAACCATTGGCAATCACTCCATGCATGCTGAGAAAATCAGTATTTCACGTGTTACAATTGTGAATTTAATGCAACAAACAGGTAATCCAATCATTGCGATTGGAACGACAAGCCTTAGAACACTGGAAAGTTTATATTGGATCGCGTCGATAATTCAAAAAAATATTGATATTCAGGATATAAAAGTTGAACAATGGATGCCATATCAACAACAAAGCAATGATATTGGTGATTCAAAAACTGCATTTCAGCAAATTTTAAACTATATTGATCATCATCAAGCTGATCATTTGCAGGCAACTACGTCAATCATGATCGTGCCAGGTTATAAATTTAAAATTGTGAATGGTCTGGTTACAAATTTTCATCAGCCGATGAGTACCTTGTTGCTGCTCGTTTCGGCATTGATTGGTGAAAAATGGAAAAAAGTCTATCAATATGCACTTGATAATGAATTTCGGTTCTTGAGTTATGGTGACAGTTGTTTATTCATGCAATATAAAGAAAATCAATAAAATACATATCTTTTATCTCCATTCGTTTCATTAGGAATTACTGGCATATAAGTTCATTCCTGAATTATTCCTATTTTTGCGCAAATCAAACGACTTATATTATGAAGACCCATGTATTTTATATACTGACAATTTGTGCATTAATTTTTAGCATTTCACTTTTACAATCTTGCAGCACGGTGCCTATTACAGGTCGTCAGCAACTCAATATCGTGCCGGCATCGCAAATGATGTCGATGAGCTTTCAGCAATATGATGATTTTTTAAAAACAAATAAATTATCAAGTGATTCAAAGCAAACCAGTCTGGTAAAAAGTGTCGGGTTAAAAATTCAAAAGGCAGTGGAAGTTTATTTTGAGCAAAAAGGGATGTCGGCTGAACTCAACGGATATGCATGGGAATTTAATCTTGTTGAGAGTAAAGAGGTTAATGCATGGTGCATGCCAGGTGGAAAAGTTGTTGTTTATTCTGGAATATTGCCTGTTACAAAAGATGAAACAGGTTTGGCTGTTGTGATGGGTCACGAAATTGCTCATGCCATTGCTGAACATGGAAGTGAAAGAATGAGTCAGGGATTGATTGCTGAGATGGGTGGTATGGCATTGGCTACGGCATTACAGGAAAAACCTGAACAGACTCAGATGATCTGGATGACAGCATTCGGATTGGGAAGTCAGGTAGGTGTTATGTTGCCTTTCAGCAGGTTGCATGAGAGTGAAGCTGATCATCTTGGTTTGATTTTCATGGCAATGGCTGGTTACAATCCTGAAAAAGCAGTAGCTTTTTGGGAGCGCATGGGATCATTAAAAGGCGGACAGTCACCACCCGAGTTTTTAAGTACGCACCCATCTGATGGAACACGTATTGCCAATATTAAGGCACTTCTGCCAGAAGCCATGACCTATTATAAGCAATGAAACTGGTTTGATTAAGCGATTATCCTTTAATAGAAATATAGATAATTTTATTTATTTCGAAAAATAAAAAGGAATAGGAGCAAGAAATTGGAATATTTATAATAGTTGTGATTTACAAGTAGTTTGTTTTCTTACTGGAATCAACATATTGTCTAAAATATCTTTTCTTGCTTTTTATTCTTTAACTTCCAGTTTAAACCCGATTCCATGAATGTTGGATATAGCAACACTGGGGTCGTCTTTCAAATATTTACGAAGGCGAGTGATAAAAACATCCATACTTCTACCTATAAAATAATCGTTTTCACCCCAAACTGTTTTCAAGGCATGATCTCGTGTGAGAATTTTATTTTTATTTAAACACAACAATTTCAGTAAGTTAGATTCTTTTAAGGTCAAAGTTTGCACACCAAAATCAGATTGTAAAATCAGATTGGTCGCATCAAAAACAAATTTACCAATATTGAAAACCTCATCTGTCTTTTCATGATCAGAAAGCAGATTTCTTGAACATCTTCGAAGAATAGCTTTAATACGAAGATTCAATTCCTCGGTGCTGAATGGTTTGGTAATGTAATCATCACAGCCTTGCTGAAATCCTTTAAGCCTGTCTTCTTTCAATGATTTTGCAGTGAGAAAAATGATCGGTATCTGATTGTCTTTTTTTCGGATAAGCGAGGCAAGGGTAAATCCGTCCATTTTGGGCATCATTATATCCAGAATACAAAGGTCAGGTGATTCTGACAGAAATAGTGCATTTCCTTCCTCTCCATCATGGGCAACAATTACTTTATAGTGCAGTAATTCTAAATAATCCTGAAGAATCATACATAAATTCGGATCATCTTCAACAAGTAAAATGCAAGGCGAATTTTCCATCAGATTTCTTTTTGAATACTGTTATAAGGTAGAAAAATTTCAAATTTTGAACCAATTCCTAACTGACTTGAGAGGGTGATTGCACCACGATGCATTTCTACAATTTGTTTAACATAGTAAAGTCCAAGACCAAATCCTTTGACATCATGTACATCACCAGTGTGCACGCGGTATAGGTTTTTGAACACAAGATGTTGATTTTCAGGAGAAATTCCGATACCATTATCAGTAATTACAATTGTAACACCTTTTTTATCCGAGTATGATGAAAGTTCGATTTTGGGATTTTCTTTTGAATATTTCAATGCGTTGTCTATCAGATTAGCGATAACGTTGGATAAGTGCATTCGGTCACCAGCGATAATCGGATTTTCAGCTTTGAAATTCATGCTTAAAATGGCAGATTTTTCATGGGCTTTAATTTCGAAATTTTCGACTGTCTTAACGATAAGTTTATGAATATCAACTTCTTTCATACGCATTTTTGTTTCACCATTATCGAGAATCGCGATTTGCAAAACCTGTTCAACCTGATTTTGAAGTCTGAAGTTTTCGTTGTAGATAACAGAAGCATATTTCATGGTTTTTTCTGTTGATTGATTCACCTCAGGTTTCATAAGCATTTCAGAAGCCAGTGAAATGGTCGCAATCGGAGTTTTAAACTCATGTGTCATATTATTAATAAAATCTGTTTTCATCTCCGAAAGTTTTTTCTGACGGATAATAGTTACAATCGTAAACCAGAAGCTGAATATTACGATGAGCAAAAACAAGGCAGAAATCAACATCCACTTCGCCATCTGACCAAAAATCATACTCTGCTGTCTCGGAAAATACATTGTGAAATAGTAATCGCCTGGTTTAAACAAAGCCTGTATTGTTTGTTGGTGTTCTGATTCGATGAGTTGATGCTTGTATTTGTCGAAATTACCCATTACAAATTTGTCATTTCTACGGTTATAAATGGCATATTCATAACCTTTGGAAATTTGCATGCATCCAAGTTCTGCTTTTATAAGTGAGTCCAATACCTTAGGTTTCACAACATCCTGTACGTTGGTTTTTTCCATATAACAAGGTGTATTCATGCTCAGCCTGCGTAATGTTGAATCATTATTTGATTCGATCAGGCGGTTTAAAACAGTTTTCATAGCAATACGAACGCTGTGTTTGAAATGTTCCTCTTTTAACTCAATTGCGTTGCGCACCCAGTAAACCTGTGTAAAAACAACGCCCAGCAATGAAATAAAAGTAATTATTATAATAAAAGTAAAAAGTTTTGGTCTCATCAACTTACTGAATTTCAAAGCAAAAGTAAGCGATACGCTGGATTTTATGCATTCATTAACATTTCATTAACAGTATTTAACAGGCTATTAACAACGAGCATCTTGCGAAGTAGATACATTTGCCTCACAAACAATAAAAAAAGAACTCATATGAAAAAATTAGCCTTAAGTCTGTCAATGATCGTTTTTCTTGCTTTAGGAACCACTGTATTTGCTCAGGATGTTAAACCAGAAGCAAAAAAAGCTGAACCAAAAAAAGAAATGAAAGATGGTAAGAAAAGCTGCTGCGCTGACAAAAAATCATGCACACCAGAAGAAAAGAAAGCATGCACTGACGAAACAAAGACTCCAGAGAAGAAATAATTCCGGATTCTGAATCATACATAAAAAGCCTTTCGAATTTTTCGAAGGGCTTTTTCGTTATTAGTTATTCTATCATTACTTTTGCAAACAAAACCAATTGACATGGCAACAATAGAAACAAAATATTTAGGAACACTCCGCACCGAAATGACGCACGTGAAATCGGGTACCATCGTATTGACTGATGCTCCGATTGACAATAAAGGCAAAGGAGAGGTTTTCTCACCAACTGACCTTGTTGCAGCTGCACTTGGCAGTTGTATGCTCTCAATTATGGGTATTGCGGCCAATGAGCACAAATTTTCAATTGATGGAGCGACTGCTTCAATTACAAAAATAATGGCTTCCGATCCTCGCCGGATTGCTGAAATAATTGTTGATCTTGACTTCCCCGGCAGCTTTACCGATAAACAGAAAAAGATTATCAAAATAATTTCAGAAACTTGTCCGGTAGCGCTAAGCCTGCATCCTGATCTTAAACAAACCGTTTCATTAAAATTTGGAGAATAGGTATGATTTCTGTTCAGATTAGTAAGGGTGTTAAAGGAGAAATGGAGTTTACTGTAACTGAAAATGATACAGCGATAAAGTACGGTTCAGGAATGGTAGATGTTTTTGCAACACCGGCCATGATCGCGCTGATGGAGATAACAGCGCTCAAAAGTATTGAACCATTTTTACCTGTTAATGTTACAAGTGTCGGTACCGAGGTGAATATGAAACATTTGCGTGCTTCAGCAATTGGTCGCACCCTGCGTTGTGAAAGTACAATTACAGAAGTGAATGGCCGGAAAATCACGTTTGAACTTACTGTCTGGGATGAATCAATTTTGGTGGGTCACGGAGTGCATGTACGACATATTGTTGATACAGAAAAATTTATGACAAAACTCTGACAATTGAAGCCAGATAGGAAACCTGATCAAAAATGGAAAAAAGAAATAACTGGTTTACATTCTTCATTGCCATCCCGTTTTTAGCATTTTTGGGTTCATGTCAGGATGAGGTTGAAATCAAACAGATGAATTGTCATCTGCTTACAGCAGCATTGGAGTTTACTGAAGACAGTATTCAGGTGTTATACAGACTTGAAGCGAAAGGAGATACCGAACTGGAGAGTTTCTTTTATTATTTGAATGAAGAAAAAGTGACCATCAGCCACCCTGATACATTGGTTGAGGTTTTTACAACACTGTCAACACAAAAATGGATTCAGGCCGGCGCTATCGGAACCACCATGGATGGTTCGATAAAAGTAAGTTTCAAGGCTGTAGGACTGACAAAATCTTATGAAGCCATGGACCAGTGTGAACAGAACATCGTAAAATAAATTGTCTAAAATTTATCCTTTGGCATTTTTTTGTGAATTAAGCCCTCATACTTCGTTAAAATCTCCGTCAATAGGGAAGCCTGTGCTTTGTGGCGGGATTTGAAAGACAAATCTTTCTGTCCACACAGATTTTTATTTGGAACTAAAATGTTCATATTCAGTCCGAAACCCACCATAAAGTTTGATATCGCGTTTTTACAAGTTACTTTTTTATGATTTTCTTTATTATACTATTTCTTTTCGTGATTACTTTCATGTAATATACACCGTTACACAATTCCGTTAAGTCGATATTGTTTTCCGAAAGTTGTAAGTCAAATTGTTTAATTTGTTGTCCATTAGAATTATAGAGTTTAACAACAATTGGATTGGTGTCAAATTTTTCGATAGTAATTTCTCCACTTGTTGGGTTCGGGTATATTCTAAAGTCTGATTTTATTAACTCGTTTACTTCTGTTAAATAATCACATTCTGTTTGAGTTGGGTTGTATGTTTCAAAAGTTTCATCAACATAGCATCTAAAAGTCAATTTATCATAATCTATAACTGCCTCTGGGCAATTTTGATAGCCTGGAAATGGGCCTAAACTATTATCTAGATCAAGATTTAATTTGTTTCCAAATTTTTCAACACAAGTCCCTGTTAAACCAATTGCACTACTTGTAATTGTTGTCAAGGTGATCGTCCTTAATTCTTGGTTGTTAATATTAACAGTTCCAGTTTGTATTACCTTTACTATTGCTGTATCATCACAAGGAAAATTTTCATCGACTGCAATGACCCATTTGTCTCCTACCGATGCTGAGAAATCATAAAGTAAATAGAAACTACCCTCGTAGAAATGGAAAACTGAGTCTCCAGATGAATAAGTAAAATGAGTTTCACAAGGAATTACACTTGAATGAATGACTGCATTTTGATCTTTCCAGTACCGGTATTTTATTGTTTCTATTGCTTCACATTCTTTTCCGATTAGAATTGTGTCATTTGTATAAGTGAATGTATAGGTTCCCCACTCACTAACATTCCAGTAGTCGAATGTCCATTTTGCGTTGCTGTCAATCCAAGTCTGGCTGTAAAGACTTATGTTTAGTAGGATAAAAACTGATGAAAATAATAATATTTTCATGGTCGATTTTTATGTAATTTATTATGAAGCGCTACTATTAACGTCAATTTTGCCATGTCTGAGGACTTAATTCTTGAAAAAACTACTCTAAAAATAAAATATTGACAGTTTCTAATAATTCGCAATCAGATAATCACCACCAAATACTATTGTTTTAAAAGCCTGGCAGACTGGATTTTACTTCCGTTTTTTACAACCACATAATATAAACCATCAGGATAATTCACCAAAGAATTTAACTTCAGTGTTTGTTTACCTGAAACTGGAAAAGGTTGGTTAAATTGACTTATAGTATTTCCAATAGAGTTGTATATCAATATGTTATACTCTCCAACTGCATTGATCTGCATCTCAAGTTCGAAATTACCATCTGATGGATTCGGAAAAACTTTTATCGATGAATTATTTCCAGAGGCATTTTCATTGATGCCAATTGTTGGTGAAACCAATCGCTTGGTTGTATAAACCCTGAATTCGCCGGCACCAAGAAGAATCGGGGCATTGGCATCAACCACATCCAAAGAATCATTATGGAAATAATCGTACCATTTACCCAGGGAAAGAAATTTCGGATCTATTTCCTGATCCCAGATATCAAAGTTTGCCAAAACAGCCACTGACATATCATCATTCACCAAATGCAGACTTTTTGTTACACCTGAAGCGTTTAACGTGTATTCACTTGTTTTAAAAACATCGTGCGATTTACGAAGTTCCATCAATGCAGCATAATAATTGTACAACCGTTTTCTATCAAGGTTAGAATAATAGTTCCATCTGATTGGCTTCGGGCTTACGCGCCCGCCATAATCAATGCTTACATCATAACCCAGCTCACCAAACTGCCAGATCATTTTGGGACCAGGAACCAACAAAAACATCGCGGCGGCGGCAGCGTTCCGGCGTGTCGCTATGTCGATAAGTTTCACGTTGTGGTTTGGGTTATTGGAGTTACCATAAGTGATATTTTTAAACATCTGACGTTCTTCGTCATGACTCTCCATATATCCAACCAGATTTGGTTTTGTGAATCCGCGTTTTTCGTAAGAAACCCATGAAAAATCAGATTCTTCAACATAACCCATCGTTGCCTGATTGTAATTATGAACTATGTTTCCCCATACCATCATGCCGTATGTAGTTAACTCTATTTCCTCATTGGTACTCCCAAAATGCTCCAGAATAATATATGCATTGTCATTAACTTCCCAGATTTTGTCAGCCATGCGTTTCAAATTCTCAATTCGTGCAGGATTGTAAGCGCTTCCATCGCCATTCACATTTGAAAAACCTTTGGTGAAATCGAAACGATAACCGTCCACTTTGAATTCGTCTATCCAGAATTTGTTTACACGGTCGATAAACAATTCGGTGTATTGACTCTCATGGTTAAAATCATATCCCCAGCAATAGGGTTGGTGCGGACAAACCTGGTTGTACCAAGGATTATTAGCTGCCGGACTGTCGTTTGACGCATCGAAATACAATTGTACTAATGGTGACTGACCATACGAATGGTTCAGTACCATATCGATGATTACTGCAATTCCTCTTTTATGGCATTCATCAATAAACGCTTTGTAATCGTTCATGGTCCCATAGGCCTTGTCAGTTGCAAAATAATAAGCTGGGTTGTATCCCCAGGAATCATTTCCTTCAAATTCGTTGATTGGCATCAGTTCGATGGCGGTAATACCCAGGTTTTGCAAGTAATCAAGCGTATCTCTTACTGTTTTAATATCGCGGGTAGCGACAAAATCACGGATATGCAATTCGTAAATAAGTAATTCATCGTTTGGTCGTGGGTTGAAAGATTCAATTTCCCAATTGTAAGGTTGTTGTGCAGTTTGGAAAATACTAACGAAACCATTGGTCTTACCAACAGGATAAGGTTTAAGGTTGGGATAGGTTGAATTCGAAATATAAGAATCGTTCCATGGATCGAGAATTTTGTTGCAATAGGGATCTCCGATTTTTAATTCTCCATCTACAAGATATTGGTAGGCATATTCTTTTCCAGGTTCTAAATTATTGATTTGTAGCCAATAACGTTTAGAATCAGGTGTCCGTTTCATGTAATTTGTTTCGTCAATACTCCAGTTATTGAATTCACTCATCACAAAAACAAAGGATTTTTCAGGTGCAAATAGGCATAGGAGTACAGTTGATTCATTCAGGTAATTTATTCCATCCACCATTCCGGCAGGCAATTCTTCAATTGTGACAGCCGAGCGGATATAATAAGAAAATGAATCAACAACTATTTCGTTATTGGCATAAGCGACAGCTTTTACCAAAGATGTACCGGTGCCACTGGCAATTATTGTATATTCCAACGAATTTGTTGTTGAAGATGATACTTTAATATCATTTATGAGCAGAATCGTTGAATCGGCATCATTGGACGCAACCGAGACGGGAATTGATGTGCCTGCCTCAACAAGAACCTGATCGAGTGTAGGTTGAATAAAAGCGACATTCAGACCAGCTTCATAAACATCATAAAAAATGTCTCCGTTTTCAGCAGTTTTACCTTCCAGATAATTACCATCTACCTGAACCCCACTCCGAAATACCAAAGCAATTTGCTGAATTGTCTCAGCAGCCGGCACTCCATAATATTCCCGGATGCTCGGCGATAATGACAAGGTATAAACATCTGTTGCAATGCGGGTTAGTTTTGTTTTAGGGTCGTTTTCACCCCAATCGGAAACTACATATTTCCAGTCGGAACTTCCTGTTGAATTACTTGTAATCACTCCGGTATGCGCATAAACATCACCTGTATAGCCAGCCAGACCACCGCTTCCTTCGGTGGCATTGAAAGTAATGATTATTGCATCCTGATCTGTTGGAAAAGCAGGATCAACCTCAATCACTTGTGCATGAATTGTATTTAGAATCGTAAAAAAAAGTAGAAGTAATAGTGATTTTTTCATAATAGATGATTTATAAACGGATAGTATTGATTTTTAATGTTTTGGTATTCAATAAAATAATGGTATCAAAGTTCGACTTCGTCTCCTGATTTAGGGATCTGGATATTAGTAAAACCTTTATTTTTCAGCACTCCGGCATATTTCTGTTGCACTTCATATTCGCCATGTACAAGAAAAATCTTCTTTATTTCTTCTTTATTCTGGCAACCCAGGTAATCCGACATTTCATTATAGTCACCATGTCCGCTGAAAGAATCTATTTTAAATATTTCAGCTTTCACGGAGTGAGGAACACCAAAAATTGAAATTTCATCATCGCCACGGGTAATTCTTGCTCCAAGTGTTGTGGGTGCACAATAGCCTACAATAAGGATTGAATTTGCCGGATTTTCAATGTTGTTTGCCAAATGATGTTTGATACGCCCGGCCTCCATCATCCCTGAAGCAGATATGATTACACATGGTTCAGGTTTGTCATTAAGTTTTTTCGAGTCGTCAACATTTTTTATATAATGTAGTCCACCAAATCCAAATGGATCAGGATCTGTCTGGAGCATTTCAGTTACTTCATGGTTGAAACATTCGGGATGCATCCTGAAAATGTCGGTTGCATTGACTGCCAAAGGACTATCCACATAGATTGGTATTTTTGGAAGTAAACCTTCATTGTAGAATTTATTCAATACATAAACAATTTCCTGGGTGCGGCCAATGGCAAAAGACGGAATGATAAGTTTTCCTTTTTTCTCAACACAGGTTCGTTTTACTATGCGCAACAATTCGGCTTCAGCTCCTTGTTTATCCTGATGTAACCGGTCTCCATAAGTTGATTCAGTTATAAGGTAATCGCACTGAGGAAAAGCAACGGGTGGTCTGAGAATGTAATTCTGCGGCCGGCCAATATCGCCTGTATAGGCCAGACGGATTTTTTGGCCATTTTCTTCCAGTTCAATTGTGACAACACCACTACCAAGCAAGTGTCCGGTGTTGGTGAATTTCACTTTTAAACTTTTATCAATCTCAAGTTTACGGTTATAAGCCACGCCAATAAACAATTCCATGCAATTGATCGCATCCTGTTTGGTATAGATCGGCTGAATAGGAGGGAGTCCTTTTCGGGCTTGCTTTTTGTTAAACCAAACGGTATCATGTTCCTGAATAAAACCACTGTCGGCAAGCATTATAGCGCATAAATCGCGTGTTGCAGAGGTACAGATCACCGAGCCACGAAATCCGTTTTTATAAAAAAAGGGAATCATTCCGGAATGATCGATGTGGGCATGAGAAAGAATAATATGGTCAATTTCTGCCGGATCAACACCCGGATTGCGGTTCATACTGTCCGTTTCGAGGCCTTTGCCCTGAAACGCGCCACAATCGAGTAATATTTTCTTTCCGTATGCAGTAGTGATCAAATGTTTACTACCGGTAACTTCGCGGGCTGCGCCCAGAAATTTTATTTTCATACTGGATTTTTTTTCAGGAAATGTGAATACGTATTTATATCCTCAAAGATAGTGCTTTTTACAGCGATCTTATTAGATTGGCCATTCATTCGCTATTATGGTATTTCCAACGGTTGCATTCATAATCTGCTTCTTGTAGATTAATCAATCTGCACCCTTCCAATCCAACACAAAATCTAAACGTATTGTTTTATAACGTTGATAATTTGACTATTTCAATAAAAATAAGGTTGATGTAACATGCGACAAGAGGCATGGTAGCTTTGGTTGATAATCAAAAAAAGGCTGTCTCGATTATGAGACAGCCTTTTTTAAGATAGCAAAGATTGCTTAATTATTTAGCCGGATTGATTGAATAGATGAGATTTGTAATATCGGCAGAAATTACATAATCACCTACTGCATCCGGAGCAGGAATATTTGCAGGATCAAGATCACCTTCTGTTGGACGGAATACCAAAACTCCACCGGTTGATGTGCCGGTTGCATCTGTTCCGTACATTGGGGCCCATGCACCTAGAGTAGTGATGAACTTAATGCTTTTTCCAGCACCTAATAGGGAGGTAGTAATGGTATATTTTCCATCGGTACCACCCATCATTGGAAGTGCTTTGGTATTGTCCCAACCTGCATTACAACCGTCACCCAGCATATAAAGTGCAGGAGCGATGGTATAAGTCATGTCGATTGTGTTCAGTGTTACAACATAAAAACCAGCTGTTGCAGGAGTAGGAATACTGGCAGGATCTGTTCCTGTGCCATCATTTACAAATACAGGTCCACCGGTTGAGGTTCCGGTAGCATCTGTTCCATATTGTGGCTGCCATTGGCCAAGTACAGAGATAAATTTCAATTCACTGGCAGGAGTTAAGGCAGTAGCGATATAATATACACCATCTTTTCCACTCATCGGAAGTGCTAATGTATTATCCCACCCAGCTGTGCAGCCGCTACCCAGCATATACATTTCTGGAGCAGCACCAGCCGGATTAACGGTGAATGTGTACAATTCAGTTACAGCATCAATTTCGAATACGATATCAAAAACACCATCTTCCAAAGGAACAAAGTTACCATCGGTATTGGTTTCGAATTTGTCGGCAGCAAGACCGGCCATTGTTACCTGAGGATAACCGAATGATTTACCATCCCATGTTTGTCCTTCTCTGATTTTGAATGAACCGAGTGTGCTTACCTCAACCTGATTGAATGTCCAGGTATAGTTAGTTTCGTTTGTTACAACAGGAGCTTGAACCATTAGGGTCAAATCCCAGGTGTTTTGAACGCCGTCAACCATTAACCCATTACCGACCAAACCAAGTTCGGTAGCAGTATAGTCAATAAGATTTAAGTCACCGGTTTTGGTCATGGTTGCAACATAACCCGAACCCAATGTCCAAACCATTTTTGCGGTATAAATGCCACTGTTTTCGTTGGCAATATTGGCACCACCAGGAACAATGGCATCAACGGCACCACCGTAATTTGAGTTCACTTTAATACCGACTACACCTCCACCAAGATCGAATTCAGAGTCAAGAATAACTTTCCAGCCACCTGAGTAACGGAATTTAAAATCGGCTTTTGTCATAACAACATCAGCAACTTCATAGGTAATGGTATTGAGGTCGAAAGCACCTGCAGGTATCTGTGTGTCGGCACCCCAGCCACCTGGAGTAGCAGCGCCAATCAATCCCCAGTATTGAACTGGTACGACTATGCATTTTCCAAGTTCTGTATCAATAACAACATGATACAAACCATCTGTAGTTACAGTGAAAGGAGTTGTTGTTTCAACATAACTTCCACGCCAGAAATCTAATTTAGGCTCGTCAACATTGCGGTCTGCTTCAGCAACAACTGCAAAGTCGGCACCAGGTCCGTAGGTTGTTTTGGTTGTTCCGTTCACAACAACAATATTGAATCCGTCGGCACCGCCCTTAACAGCAACAAAAAGTTCCATCAACGCAGGACGATCTGTTTGGTTCACTTCGTTGCGTGTCATTTTCATCAAACCTTTGATGTCATATGTAGTCAGGGCTGTTCCGGCGCCAATTACATATGTGCCATCTTCAACAGTAGGCTCAACAGGATCCGGATCGTCTTCTTTACAAGAAACCATCACAACTCCCATCAGGAGAAAGAGACCAAAGATTTGCATTAATTTACTCATTGCATTTTTTTTCATAGAATTATTAATTAAGATTAGTGAATAAAAGAGTGTTTAATTATTTACTGATAGCAACCGGTGGGGATGCTAGGTTTGGATTCGAGTCAATAGCCCATTGTGGAACAGGAAATGTGTTTCTGTCAGATGAAGATGCGGGTTTTTCCCACCATGCTTCGTTAAATTTTCCGAAACGGATCAAATCCTGACGACGATGTGCTTCAAAAAACATTTCACGGCCACGTTCTGCAAGCAAATCAGTGAGATTAGCACCTGAGAACTCGGCAACACCTGCTCTTAAACGCAAAGGATTAATCCATTCATCACCATTGCCACCCTGACGGATAACACATTCAGCCTTCATAAGTAAGATATCAGCATATCTGAATAACGGAAACTGGTTACTTAAATTGTCTGATGCACCCATTTCAACCTCAAATTTCACAGCACGAACACCTGACATACGGATTTGTGGCAGTGTATAGGTAGCGTCCATTTGTAAGGCGGGAATGTTAGGGGTGAAAACAAGTTTGGTATTTTCAGCACCCACATCTATAATTTCAGCGCCCTCTGAGGTATATTGCTGACCAACAAGAAACGAAGCAATACGCTTGTCAGTTGACTCATATGAGTTATAAAAAGATTCCATTGCAGCAAAGCCGTTCCATGGACCAACAGTCATATCAAAGGTTAAATTACTGTTATAGTGCAAAGTACGCATGTGCAGGTTAAAACCTTTGTAGGTATCTTTGTTGTAAGGTATGATAAAAATGTTCTCTTTGCTGTTAGCATTTTCTGTAACAAATGGTTTCATAGGGTCAGCTTCTAATTCATAAGCACCTAAACTAATAACACTGTCGCAGGCCTGTTCGGCTTTCGCCCACTGTGGTGTTCCGGTGTAAACCTCTGCATTAATATACAGTTTTGCTAACAAAGAGTATGCCATTCCTTTTGTAACTCCTGTTTTGGTAGTAATAGACAAAGGAAGTATTTTGGCACTTTCCTCAACGTCTTTTACGATTTTTTCAAAGATGTCTTTTCTGAAATTTCTGTAAGGAGTAACTTCAGCTCCGGTATAAACGGTTTGGTAAGGAACATCTTTGTAATTGTCAATCAGGAGATAATAATAATAGGCACGAAGAATTTTGCCTTTGGCAATTCCCTGTTCTATTTCAGGAGCAGGGTCATATGCTGCCATTTCTTCAAGGAATTTGTTTGCTTCAACAGTTCCGTTAAAAAACCTGCTCCACATACTGTTTACTGTTTCGGTCTGGTTGTCCCAGGTATGGGTATGAAGTACACGCCATTTACCACCATCATCCCAGTCATTGGCACGGGTTGGAGCGCACATGGCATCAGCAGTAAGTTCCTGAGCGAACCAATAACAGCCACCGTCAAGAAATTCGCGCATCGGTGAATAAATTGGACTCATTTTCAATACCGGATCGGCTACATAGTCTACCGGTAATATTTTATCGTAAAGCTCTGTATCCAATTTGGTACATCCTGTTTGAAAGGCAAGGATTACGACGAATGCGATTAATATTTTTTTCATAGCTATTTCCTTTTTTTATAATGTAACATTAACACCTAAAGTAAACGTACGTGTTTTTGGATAAACATTGTACTGATCGAGACCAAATGATAATCCAGAAGTACTGATTTCAGGGTCAACACCACTGTAACCGGTAATTGTTAACAGATTGTTGGAAGTGAAATAAACGCGTATGTTTTTGATAACTTTAATGTTTTTAATATTATATCCTATAGTGATGTTATCCAAACGAACAAAGGTACCATCTTCAAGGTAGTAACTGCTCAATTTAGGATTGTCGTTTAAACCACGAGCTTTTTCCTCCAATGCACTTTGCAACACATTGATATCTGGTAACCAGATTGGATTGCCGAAGATTAATTTGGTGGTATTGAATACTTTATATCCGAAAACACCGCGGAAAGCGAAGCTGGCATCGAAGTTTTTGTAGATGGTAAAGTAGTTTGACCAGCCGAGTTCAAATTTAGGTTGAGCCGAACCAACATTTCTACGTTCTGCTTTTTCCAAATCACGGGTAACCCCGCCAGAAGCAGTGTAAAACAGAAATTTACCATCGGTAGATAAACCTGCATATTCAGGCATATACCATGTTCCTAAAGGCATACCTGGTTTTACAACCTGTGTCCAGTTTAAGTCACCAACAAGGCCACGACCTGATAACCAACCTTCATGAAGTTCTTCCATCTGAAATTTATCATTCGACAAAGAGACAACATTTTGTGTATAACTTGAAAACACTAGTGAGGTTTTCCAGTCAAAGTTTTTGTTTCTGACAGGATATCCCTGAACGAAAATTTCCAAACCATTTACTTCAAATTCACCTACGTTTGCCCAGATTTTATCAACAGGATATGGAGGAACGGGTACTGAATACTGACCTAACAGGTCATAAGTAGTTTTTTGGAAGTAATCTATTGAACCGGAAATTTTGTCATTAAAAATACCGAAATCGAGACCAATGTTCAACTCAGCATTTTCTTCCCATTTAAGATCAGGATTGGCATTGTGAGCAAATTTCATCAGAATTGATTCTTCACCAGTTTCAAAATTGATAGTATTTCCGGCTGCATAGTAATACTCAATACCGTTGTAATTACCAAATTCCTGGTTACCAGTGATTCCATATCCAATACGTAATTTGGCAGTCGTAAGGAATTCAATATTCTTCATGAATTCTTCGCCGGTGATATTCCACATCACTGAAGCAGATGGGAACCATCCCCATTTGTTGTTTTCACCAAATTTGGATGATCCGTCACGACGGATCGTGGCAGTGAAAAAGTACTTTGAATCATAATTGTAAATACCACGACCAAAGAAAGAGATTAAACGGTTGCTTCCTTTCCATGATTTAATGTCGCCTGCATTCACGTTCTGAAGGAAGGATAGATCATTAGATTCAACAGTATTGATAAAAGGTTCTTTACCTTGAGCATAGAAACCTGTATTGAAATCTTCCTGGAATGAATAACCGCCAACAAGGTTCAGATTGTTTTTGCCAAATTCTTTAATATAGCGTAATGTCGCCTCAAAAATTTTCGAATCTTTATTATCATACTGACGTTTTCCATAACCATCATGTTTTCCTAAGCGTAAGGTTGTTGGTTCAAAATAGAATGTTTCATAATCATCACGGGTATATGCCATATTAATACCTGCTGAAAATCCTTTGTAAATATCAAGATCAGCTTTAAAGAATCCAAAGAAACGTTTTGCCTGTCTTTCATTTTGAATTTCATTCACAATAGCAACAGGATTATAATATTGGAACTGACGTTCAATCTCATGGGTGCTACCATCAGCATTGTAAACTGAATCGGTAGGGTTACGCTGATAAGCCTGATAAAGCACATCATTTGGTCCGTTTCCGCCATAGTCGATGTATTCATTGTTTTCAAAAGTACCTGAAATACCCGCTGAAATGGTCAGTTTGTCATCAAATGCTTTTTGGTCAATATTGATACGTCCGATGGTTCTTTTTTTCTGTGTTCCAATAACAACACCAGAAAAATCCTGGTGAGACAGTGAGGTACGGAAAGATGAATTTTTATCTCCGCCACTTACTGATAAAGCATAGTTTTGAGAGGTTCCTTGTCTGAAAATCTCATCCTGCCAGTCAACATTGGCATTGCCATCATTAAAGTTGAGGTTATTTTCACTTACATAATTTCTAATCTGGTCAGCATTTAAAAGATCCAGGCGATTGGCAACATAATCAGTTGAAAGATAGGCATTGAAATCAACCTGCGCTCTTCCTTTGCTGTCACTACCTCTTTTTGTAGTGATAATGATTACTCCATTTGCACCACGCGATCCATAAATAGCGGCAGATGAGGCATCTTTCAGAACGTTAAACGATTCGATATCTTCAGGAGAGATGGTTGTTGGGTCAACGCCAGGAACACCATCAACAACGTACAAAGGACTTGTTGAGGTTGACATAGAGGATGCACCTCTGATTTTGATATCAAATCCTGAGTTAGGGTCACCTCCTTTTTTTGTAACCATAACACCGGCAATTTTGCCCTGAATACCTTGAACAGGATCAGTTAGAACGCCCTGATTCAATTCGGCTGAGGTGATGTTAGCAACAGCTCCGGTACGGTCACTCTTTTTTTGAACGCCATAACCGATAACTACCGTCTCTTCGAGTGAGATTGCGTCCGAATCAAGATCAAAATTAATGGTTGTTGTGCCACCGGCTGTTACAGTAGTTTTAATTGATTGTGCTATAAAACCAATGAAACTTGCCTCAACTTCAACGGCACCGGCAGGAACATTCTCGATCCTGAAAAGTCCGTCAAAATCAGTTACGCTTCCAGTAAGGGTTCCCTTGATAACAACGTTAGCCCCTGGCATTGTCTCACCAGTTGTTTTGTCCTTAACTACTCCGGTTACAGTCCCCGTTTGGGCGACTGCAGCCGTAAAAGCAAATAAGACAAACAGCATTGGTAAAATCTGTTGTAATAATTTGTTCATACTCTTATCATTTTAAGTTTTAAATTATGTGGATTTGGTGAAATTTTCAATGATATCGTTATTGTCACAAATGCTTTTCCAGAATTTCGAAAACAAATTTATCTATTCAGTCCTGTTAAACAATCAAAATTAAGTATTTTATACTGAAAAACAATTGCAATCGGTTGAAATTTTGAGATAAACATTAATTTTAGATTAGTTGTTCAACAATTTAGATTAATTTTATACTGTTTTTATATCAAAAGGTTTTGATTAAACTCTGAATCAGCAACATGAAACACCAGATTACCATAAAAGATATTGCCAATAAACTTGGCCTCTCAACTTCAACTGTTTCCCGTGCGTTGAAAGATCACCCGGATATTAGTCCGAAAACAAGAACCGCGGTGAAAGAGCTGGCAGGATTGTTAGGCTACAGGCCAAACAGAATCGCTTTGAACCTGCGGAATAATTCTACCCGCACACTGGGTTTAATTATCCCGGAGATTGAACATTATTTCTTTTCAGCAATTATTAATGGAATCGAAGAGGTCGCCTACAAGAACGATTACAGTGTGATGGTGTTTCAGTCGAACGAGTCGTATAAAAGGGAAGTGATTAATACACAGGCGGTTCTTACAAACAGAGTGGATGGTGTTTTGGTTTCATTTTCAAAGGAAACCCGTGATTTCAGTCATTTTCAGCGCTTGATCGACAATGAGATTCCGGTTGTTTTTTTTGACCGTGTTACTGAAGAGTTACAGGCTGATCAGGTGGTGGCCGATGATTATCAGGGTGCATTTCTGGCTGTAAATCATCTCATTGAAAAAGGTTGCAGACGCATTGCTCATTTCGCTGCACCGCAAACACTGACTATTGGAAAAAGCAGGTTATCAGGTTATCATGATGCTTTGTTAAAGCATGGTATTCCATATAATCCCTCGTTGGTGGTATTGGCAGATACTTTTGAGACAGCCAAAAAAGCTGCCCATGAAATACTTCGCAAGACTGAACGTCCGGATGGTTTTTTCGCAGTGAACGATATGTCTGCTATTGCCATTATCAAAGCTGCCCGTGAATTAGGAATCCGTGTTCCGGATGATGTAAAAGTAGTCGGATTTGAAAACAGTAAATCATCCGCATTGATTGAGCCTGAGCTAACTTCGGTTGATCAGTTTGGTTTTGAACTTGGACGTGAAGCCTGTCTGCTTTTGCTCAAACGCCTTAAAGATGACGACGATGTATCGGAATTTAAACCCGTTAAAAAAGTTATCAAAACCAAATTGGTTGTGAGAGGATCGACCTGAAAAGTTCGGAGTGAACTATAGTTCGGAGTTAAAAATGAATTTTGTAGTAAAAAATATATATTGTGGATAATAAGGAATTTAGTTAAGATTTGGAGATTAGAACCAGAAGATTTGCTATCCAAATTATTCAATTATCTGCTTCAATTCATTATACTATTGAGAGTAAGGTGATTAAGAATCAGCTTACGAAATCGGGTACA
>CAJBPB010000133.1 GCA_903957365.1 uncultured Bacteroidota bacterium | reverse complement strand
TCTCAGAGTTCGCTGCATTTTCCCTGATATTGCCGGTATCGCATAAAGCACCCACCATCAACACCACCAAATTAAAAAACCGGCAAATGCCCTGCCTCATGCAGTGACGAGCCTGACAAGTGTCCGTTGTAGAATCCATATTCCAAACTTGTAGTCCTTTCCGCCGCCAAAAAGTTTAAAGAAAAGTAAACCTTTTGGCAGCGGTCTTTCGATCACCTGCTGCACCACTCAAGCTGATAATTTTTCAGCCATCGCATAACGAGTAACTTTTTTTACTCAGCCTTTCACCTTGCTCCGCCTTCAAAATTTCAGCTTTTCGGGCTCAGCAAGTGATCATTGTATGCATTTATTCACTATTTTTAAACTATTATTGATTCCTGCTAAAGGAAAAATAAACACACTTATCAGTTTACACTTTCGTTAGGCACAAAAATTAATGAACCATTTCAACATGAAAAAAACCATTATTTTCTTTGTTTTTATCTCAGTTACAAGTTTAGGATTCTGTCAAACAAAGAGTGAACAAAATATTCCTATTGCTACTCAATGGACACTTGATGCAGCAGGTACTGTTGGTAGATCTTCAATTCCATATATTTATTTAGTAATTTGCCCAAATATTGATAGCAAAGGAACAGGGTTCCAATTAAAAACTGGTGAGATTATAACATGTTCCCATGTTGTAAGGAATTCTAAAGCAAATGAGATTTTTTGCAGAACTGCTTACAATCAGATAATGAGTTTTACAAAGGTCATCACAGATACTGTAATGGATTTGGCTATATTGATTCCCGATAAACAATTACCAGGTGGACTATCATTGGGAAGTGAAGACTCATTAAACATTGGTAACGTAATTTCAACCTGGGGGTTCCCCCTTGGTCATAATGGACCCTCTCCATTATTGTCAGTTGGATATCTTTCTGGATTTAATAATTACCAGACAGATACAATCAGAAAAGATACATTAAAACATCTTGTAGTAAATGGAGCATTTAATCCTGGAAATTCCGGTGGTCCGTTGTTTTCTGCGAATAGTAATAAAGTTATTGGAATTGTAGTGAACAAGAGTACTATAATGTTAAATGATTTTCAACTGTCAGCAATAAAAGCACTTTCAGAAAATATCAGTGGCGTTAATTTTATTCATACTGATAAAGATGGAAAAACCAAAACTATGGTTGAATCACAAGTTGTAGCTTCATTATTGAATACTTATAAGGAATTGACTCAAGTAATGATAGGAGAAGCAATTTCTGTTTCAATACTTAAAAAATTTCTCAAAAAGCATAAAATTAAATATTAAATTTCTGTGCCCAACACACCAGCAGCCGGCAATGTGGGCGGTTTCCGGAGGCTGGCATTCACCAAACCTGCAAAGGATTGAGATAAAGAAAAGTAATAACAAGTAAAACCCGCACTGCGGCTGCCGGCAGCACGTTAGCCGTCACTCCAAGGAGTTCACTGAAATTTGACAAATATTTAAACCGAAAGAAACGAAATGAAAGAAACAATAACAGAAAAGAAACTAACCCGAGGGATAACTAAAGACTTTGCAGAAGCATTCAAACACAGCGAACTTTATAAACTTTATGGAGAACATAAAGATGAATTATTTATTGGCGTAAGGAATAATTATCTGAATTTATATTACAACTGTGATAGCATTGCCAAGATTGAATACAAAAAACGAGAAAGAAAAATTGTTTGCGAAATAGACCAGTATTACTTAGACGGAAATCATTATAACGTCAAAGAGAAAGTAAAACGATATAAAATCGAGCAAAGTGAAATTTTCAAACAATACGAAACAATTAAAATACACAGCAATACTAAAGTAACTCCAGAAAAAAAAGCCCAATCTAAATTGGTTCTGTTGAACAATAACAATAAAGAATCAAACTGGTTCTGTATTGACGTTGAATATGTTAAACAATTTAGCAGTAAACAAGAGAGAAAAGAAGCCGATTTTAATGGCCGATTTGACATTATTGCACTTTCCAAAGCAAAACCGCATAAGGTTGCCTTAATAGAGTTAAAATATGGTAGTGGTGCAATAGGTGGTAAAAGTGGTATATATAAACATGTTGAGGATTTTACAAAGTTTTGCGACAAAGATTATTTTCAAGGACATTTAAAAGAAGAAATGATTGAAATTATTAAAAGTCAAATAGAGCTTGGTATAGCTGTGCCGTTTGAATTACCTTCAAAGAAAGAAGTATTATCCCCTGAATTTTATTTTATTACATTAGATAATAATGCTGAAAAGGAAAATTCAAACACTCCTAAACAAACAATGGCAGGGTATCTTTTTAATGATAAACGTTGGGGTTGTACAAAAATAACAACGATAGATAGTGTTGAAAGCAAGTTTGGAGACATAACAAGAAAAGACAATAAATTTTACGCTACATTTTTATTTTCTAAAGAAACACTTAAAAGTTTAGTAATTAAAGACATAATTGATGGTTGTTACGATGAGAAAATTATATCTGAATGAAACTGACAATACATAGAGGGACAAATCAAATAGGCGGCTGTATAACCGAGATTGAAAGTGGCGGTTATAAGATTTTTATTGACTTTGGTGAGCAGTTGCCGGGAACCGAAAATAAAGCATTACAACCGATTGGTGGATTAACTTGTGATGATGTTTCAAAAAGTGCGTTATTTATAACTCACTACCACGGAGACCATATCGGAAAAATTTGCGACACGGTCGCTGATTTGCCAATTTACGCTGGAAAAACTGCACTCGAAATTTTCAATTGTCTTGAAAGGAGATTATCTCATATTCCAGACCCAAACGAGGCTGAAAAACATAAAAGAATTGTTGAACGTATTAAGTCAATCAACACTTTTGAGCAATTGAACCAAATAAAAGTCGGAGAAATTGTAGTAACACCATTGCTAATTGACCACTCCGCTTTTGATGCCTATATGTTTATTGTCGAAGCGGATAACCAACGAATACTTCACACAGGCGATTTTCGCGGACACGGGTTTAGAAGTAAAGGGCTAATTCCAACGCTAAAAAGCTATGCCAAAAACATTGATTACATAATTTCTGAAGGTTCAAATATTCTACGTCCGAATGCTACTATGCAATCGGAGCAAGAATTACAAAAAGATTTTGAAATGCAATTTAGAAAAAACAAATACAATTTTATTTTAGTTTCTTCTACTAACATAGACAGAATATTCGCATTGTACCACGCTTCAAAAAAAGCAAAACGTTGTTTTGTTTGCGATAGTTATCAGACGGATATTCTAAAAATAGTTTCCGAAAATCATAAGCAATACACTACATTTTACGACATAAATTACGAACAAACAACAAGCTCTGTAGGTCGTTTCTTTGATTTGAAACGTCAAGGAAAGAATCCTTTTTCCTTTAATGGAAATCTAAAACCGTTTTTAGATAAAAATGGGTTCTGTATGCTTATTCGTTCATCCGATGCATTTAAGTCACTTTTAGACGAATATGCCAAATCAAACGACTCAAAAATATATTATTCAATGTGGAACGGATATTTGGATAGCAATAAACCTGCTTTTAATGAATCGTTGTATAATTTCTTGGAACCATATAAAATTGAGTATAAGCATACAAGTGGGCATGCTGATTTGGAAACATTAAAGATAGTTTTTGAAACAGTTAAACCCAAATGTGGCATTATACCTATTCACACAGAAGCACCTGAAAAATTTCAAGATTTATTTCACGAGCAAACTTCTATTATTCCTCTACGTGACGGTGATGTATATGATTGTAATATAAAACGGATTAATCATGACTAAAAAGAGCGAACGGCTAATCGAGTAGGCTGCCCCACCGGCATCGCCGGCAGGGAGAGCATTTCACTCCATCGATCGTACAGCCCTGTAAATCAACGGTTCAATAAATCTCTGCTGAACACTAATTCCCTATTCGTGCTCCGGCAATCAGTAAAACGAGTAGCGGCAAAGTATTTCACCTCGATCATAACCCATTGAAGGTATCTTGTTATTACAGGCCTCGCTATGTTCCGCTTCACTCCATTTCGCACCCTCCTAACCTCGGATGCTCCATTTCGTTGCGCTACACTCCGCTCACCTTCCATAAAAGCTACTTCAATGCGTTATTCGCCGATCCCTTTGCCGTTTGCTGGTACCGGTGAATACATTGCCTTTAAGCAGTTTGAGCAGGTATGCCAGCTTCTCGTTAAAGGCCAACCAGCGGAAAGAACTGGCCGCAGGTTGGCTCCCTAAAGTTTTCTCAGTCTCCCAGCCAGCTCCTGCCACCTATTGCACGCCTCGCTGCTCGGGTGCAAATCTTGGCAGCTGGTCAGCTATCCTTCGTTCGTCAGGTCAGCATGCGTATAATAAATCAAAATCTGCCGCAAAATTACCTTCCAAAAT
>CAJBPB010000132.1 GCA_903957365.1 uncultured Bacteroidota bacterium | reverse complement strand
TCGACTTTAACGATTTCTCCTGTGTTTGGATCCGTCAGGGATAGCTTGTCCCCTGCAAAGTCAACGTACATCTTGTCGCCTGCTTTATGCTCTATATGCATCGTTGCATTGACACGCTGTGCCCATATGCGATAGATAACTTTAAACTGGGAAAGTCCGTAACCATCAGGATGTTGAACCCGATACTCTTCCCATAAGCGGCGTCTGGTGTATCCCTTCTTGATTTTCTTTTCCATATCGGGAAAGAGATCCGTAAGGGTTGTTAATCGCTCATCAGGAACATAAGGCGGTTTAGCGGCAAACTGCTCTTCCAGTTCCTTGTCTGATAAGGCCAGTAGCTCTTCTACCGGCCGATTCATCGCCATAAATTGCCTGAGGTAGCTTTTTACAGTGTTCCTGTTAACTCCGGCCCTCAGACCGATTCTTTTCTTGCTGACACCCTCTGAGTGCCACTGCAAAACCTGTTTTACTTTGCTCATACGAATTGGTTTATTTGACATGATTAATGAATTTGGTAATAATGCTTTTACCGCATTCGATTAAAAACGTCGCGAAACAGGGTGAAGAAAAATATGATCAAAGGGTGGTCAATTTGATCCGGCCAGGGGGTGGTCAGTTTGTTCCGGCCGGAGGTCTGTTTTTGGCCGTTTTAGGGGTGGTTAATTTACACCGGCCTGAGGGTGGTCAATATGACCGGTTTTTCCAGTTATGAATAAAACACAGATTATTAAAGAATTGACAGATTTATTTGTTCTTGTTGAGCCTCTAAAAATCAGAAACACTGAATTGGAAAATTCATCACTCAGCTCTTTGCTGTCTGAACGGGCGGAAAAAATATTCAATTATTTCGGGTTGACATATTCACTAAAGGTTGGTAAAGTGCTTGATGAATTTGTCTGGCAGGATGAATTAACACCGGAATCTTTGGAAAAGTTTATGTCCACCCTCACAGATATTGCCGGTGAATGTCTGTCAGAACCAGTCAATGACAATCTATCAAATGACTTGGCACAAGAAAAACAGGTCAAACCCATCGTTCCACATGAAGTCTTTGAGTATGTCCAAAAGAACTTATTATTACCTTTGGATGAAACTGAATTCTCACAAATTGAAATAGGAATCCGTATTCTCTGGAACTATTCTCTTGCAGAATCAATCGGAGATTGGGACTTTAAAAGATCGGTGGATCAATACCTGACATCAATCGAATCTCCAATGGATAGAGGAAAGATGGTAAAAATAGTTGATCTAGTACTGGAGTATCTTGAAGAGATTGGACAGTGGAAATGAGTCGTTTTGATAAATTATTAATTTACAAATACATAAAGTATGGAAACTAAAATTATTCGCAACAAGTATTATCAAAAAGCGATGGAGAGCTTTAATACGAGGTTAGATTTATTCCTTTTTAATCGAATTATAGAAAAACAATGCATCGATGATTTTTCAATTGGAGATTTCGAAGATTTCCAAATCACCGACAATTTAATAAAAAAGTATGCAACTCAATATTATCAATTAGAGTATAATATAGAGTTAGTGAAAGATATAAAAATCAATGATATTTATAATAAAATGAAAGAATGGAAGAAAAAGCCTGAAAGTGAGGATTTTAATTCATTAAGAACACATTATTGGCTTAATATGTTTCCTATATCTTTTCCTTTCGAAGATTTCCATGATTTATTTACCAAGAAAGAACAAAAATGTCATTATTGTGGAATCACGTATGAAATGATAAGCTCGTTGAGGGTAAAAGGTGAGATTTTCAATAAGAGGGACACTCGTGGATTTTCGATGGAAATAGATCGTAAAGAGCCTAATAAAGAATATACTTCGGGTAATTCTGTTTTGTCTTGTTACTGGTGCAATAATGCAAAAACTGATGAATTTTTTTACGATGAATTTAAACCAATTATTGGTGAAAGTTTCAGGCTCCTTTGGAACAAAAGATTAGCAAAGCACAATCTGGAATTAATACCCGACCCACCTTCCCAAAAATAGCACAGTAAGATTATTACTAAACTTGCTTTATTTCTCCATCTTTCAACTCGACAACCGGTGTCGAAAAAATCTTCTTATAGATACTACCATGAAAAGTATGGATTGGAACAATGTTTTTCGGTTTTATTGCGTCAACCATTTCTTTAAGGGTTTCCTTATCTGCATGTCCACTGGTATGAATTTTAACCAAAGAGAATTGTCGACTTGTCAGATAATCAATAAATTTCTTGGTGTCAGGTTTATCTAAATATCCTTTCCACATTGAATAAACAAGATTCCCCCCTTCAATACCCTCGATTTTCTCTAAATCCTTTTGCATTGAAGGTCTTACAACCATTACAATTTTGTCTTTTTGAATCCCGATTTCTTCTTTGATGATCTTGAACTCTTTGAATTGATATAGGATATTCTTGTTCCCCGTCTCTTTCAGCCGCTGACTTGTGTAATAGGGGAACATTACCTTTAAGTTCTTGAATTCCTTTGATGGGTGTTGGATATGAGCAAATGGGTAAAGTGCATTCAGAATAGCTGCAATATAAACATCCACAACCAAAGTTTTTCCCGTTTTATTACATGCCTTATAAATTGAGACCAACCTGTCTATATTCTGCCCGGAAGTATAAATGAGGTTGATTTTCCCTTGTTGTTTGAATACATCGATTAATTCACGTTCAATTTTTGTTTCTGATTTAAATGGTTCTGATTCTCTTCCAATAGTTGTGCCTTCAAGGAGTAGGTAGTCAACATTCTGAGGTGCATTGTGGGTAAACCATTTAAAAGCATTTGTTTTTCTACCATGTTTCCGGAAATCTCCTGAATAAAATATACTCTTTCTCTTCGATTCTACTAAAAACGAATAGGAGTCAAACGCTGAATGGTCAGCCCAGTAAGGTGTAATCGTAAAGTCACCTATTTGAAATGGTATTTCTTTTTCAAAATAGGTAGGATTGGTAATAAAGATCTTCTGGGACATGAATACATTACTGATTTCAATAATCTTATGTGTTGCTTCCCCTAAGTAATGTTTAACCTTTTTATTAATGTAATTTATTAATCCATAGTGATCTTGATGTGCATGAGAAATAACAACACCATCAATGAAATTATCACTTCCATCGTATAGGCCATCAATGTCAGGTAAAACCCCAAGTTCAACCAACTCTTCAGCCTTCAACGCCTTGTATTTGTTAAAATTGAACTCCTTACCATCCTTCTCAACCAATGGCATACCAAAGTCTAGTAATATTCGTGTGTTTTCCGTCCAGACTTCAACACAGGAACCGCCTATCTCTTTTGTTCCTCGATGGATTTTAAAGTACATCAAAATTGCTTATTAAATCTAGCCTTAAAATCGTCAAGTTTATATACACTCTCATTATATATCCCATAACCCATGAAATTGGATGTTATGAATTTAGCAGGGACGGCACCCAAAGATGTCAATTCAGCTTTTAGTTTCTTACTTTCAGGATCGTGATTAGCGATTAGAAAAGCTAATTCAATAGTGTCATCAAATTTTAAAATAGGATTTTTATTTTTTTTAGTTGATAAACTGGAAAATACGCACATATTGACCCCCTCCGTACGTTTTAAGTTGACCCCCTGATTACGCTTCAAATTGACCCCCTCTTTACGGGGCAAATTGACCCCCTGAAAACAGATATCCTATCATAAGGCAAGTTTGCTTAATGTTG
>CAJBPB010000131.1 GCA_903957365.1 uncultured Bacteroidota bacterium | reverse complement strand
TTGAAATTCAATTGTGCCACATCATTCCAGCCCATATTAGGCGGACTGACAATAACGCCTGATGAATTCTGTAAATACCAGTCTTTGTGTTCAGTGATCCAGGCATTGTCCCAGGAGGTGTGATTGCTGACCCAATCAATAATTACACTCATTTCTTTGCTATGTGCCTGGTCAATAAGCGAACGCAGGTCATCCAAAGTTCCAAATTCACTGTTAATGCTTGTATAGTTTTTAACGCAATACGGTGAATTAAATGCGTTCTTTTTCCCGACCGGATAAATGGGCATCAGGTAAATCACGTTGGCACCCAGCGCTTTGATAGAATCAAGGCGGGCAATTACTCCCTGAAAATTTCCCTGCTGACTGAAAACCCGCATATTCACTTGATAAATTGCAGCATCTTCACGATCTACAACCTGGGCGAATGGCGTACCATATTGCGATGGCATCGTATCGGTTACCGGAGGAATCACCGGTGTATTGTCTTCCGGAGAATTATCCTTGCTGCAGGAGAAAAGCAAGATTGAAAACAAAGCAAGTAAAACAGTTCTGCCAAAAAACTGAACATTATAAAGATTTGTATGTAAGCTTTTCTGAAATCGTGTTGAAAAATTTTGTTTATTCATTTTATACTTTTAGTTTATCGGGCAAAATGCCCAATTATTTCAATTTTAATAAGATATGTATTTAAAATAGTAATACTTTACCCCTATTTCTTCCTGCCCAAAAACCTGATAACTGCCGCTTTCCCCAAATGACCGTTTCCTTCAGCAAGCTCAGTTTCCTGTTCGATGAGGTCAATGATATTATATTCTGCCAAATCACTCTTCAATTCTTCAGCAGAATACAACATATCTGCGTTGCGCGGTCCGCCAGCAGTTGGATTAATCATTTGAAAAGCAGTATGTTTCTTGGTGAATGCCTCAATGATGATGGTTCCATCCTTTTTCATATATTCTGTAAGCTTCCGGTGATAGGCAAATCTAACCACTGGTGGAAAATGGGCATAAATAAGTGCGACGACATCAAAACTGTTTTTATCAAACGAAATTTCTTCCAACGAGCAAACTTCATAGTTTATGCTGACCTGATTTTTCTGAGCCAGTTTTATGGCCTTGTTTTTACCCTGATCACTCATATCAAAAGCAAAAACCTCCCATCCGAGTTTGGCGGCAAAAACAGCATTCCGACCCTCACCTTCGGCTGGTAACAATATTTTACCTGGTTTCAGTTTCATCAGTTGTTCTTTGAAATATGCATTTGGTTCCTCACCATAAGCATATTCATCCGCACTATATCTTTCGTTCCAAAATTCTTTCATTCGCTATTTCAATTCTATTAAATTCTCAATTAACTCAATCTGCAAAGGCGTCAATCACTGGCAAAGCCTTGTTGCTGAAGTCCCAAAACGCCTGATTCTCCCAGCTTGATCCATCGATTGCTGTGTTACCTTTGAAAGAGATCCATTCGCCTCCCCAATAGGCAAAACCAAATCCTTTTGGAGACTGTTTCACTATTTCTCTTATTTTCAGTAAAAAATTCTTTTGACCTTCAGCCGTGGCCGGATAATCGGATAATATTTGATCCTGAGATCCTATCACATTATTTGTATAATCATTCCAATCGAAAGTGAAAGGATAAGATGTTTCGGCGATAAGGATTTTTTTATCAAATCTGGCTGATAGTGCAGCGAGGGCTGTTTCAAGTTTGTCGAGTTGTTTTCCGTGCCATAAAGGATAATATGACAACCCAATCATATCATAATCAAGGTTTTTCATTTTTACAAAAAAGGGTTCCGCATTTTCAAAACCGGCATAATGCAGGATTATTTTTGTGGAAGTATCTGTATCACGAACGGCAGCTATACCAGCCGCAAGCAATGAGGTCATCTGGTTTAAATTGACAAAATTGCCATCGGGCCACAACAATCCATTGTTAATTTCATTGCCAATCTGAATAAAATCAGGATGCATTTCAGTTACGATTTTTTGCGTGAAGGCATAAACACTGTCTCTCAATTGACTGAAAGGAAGGTTTTTCCACTTCTCAGGCTTGGTTTGGGAACCAGGATCAGCCCAGGTATCGGAATAATGTACAGTTAGCCAAACGTGCATACCCATGCTTTTAATTTCCTGCGACAAGGCTTTTACTTCCGCTAATCCTGAAGAGCCGTCTGCAGGATTGTTCCAAAGGCGTAACCGAACTGTATTCATACCTGCATTTTGCAGGGTAATTAACATGTCTTCAGGTTTACCTTCCTGATTTTTAACTAGAACGCCACCAGACCTGATCCCGGGTAAAAAGGACATATCACTGGCTTTAATCTCGGTTAGTAAAACAACCGGATCGATATCCTGCGTTTTTTTCTTGCAGGAAGTAAGAGCCGCAACAAACAAAAAGATTACTAACAAGGATTTATTCATAAAATAGTTAACATCTATCGGTTTCTGGTTTTT
>CAJBPB010000130.1 GCA_903957365.1 uncultured Bacteroidota bacterium | reverse complement strand
TAAATATGTTAATAACTTGGTAGCAACTAATATTAACGAAATGATTTGATATACTGATATTCAGTATCTTGAAAGAAATACTAGCAGGTATGGCACCAAGATACATGAACACCAGTATTGAGAGTAAAAATAGTATTTTACTCTCAACTTTATCAGAAGTTTTCGGGGATAAAATGAATTTAGCCTGAATAAAGTTCTTTGGCTTGTTTATCATGGATTTTTGCAAAGTTCAAACAGTTTGTTTTGAGAAATTGGCTACCAGTTTTGAGAAGGAAGTGAAAGTAGACTCTTCACTTCGAAGGATTCAAAGTTTCATGTCAGATTATTTGTTAGATACCAATTTGAAAGCTCGTTTGGTATTCGCACTACTTCCGCATAAACCGCCCTATCGTTTGGCTATGGATAGAACTAATTGGTTCCTAACACTTTCGGGACGGCTCAGTAAACATCAATGTTTTGGTCATTGCCATTGTTTATCAAGGTGCCGCATTCCCGATCTTGTTTACTATGATGCCAAAATTTGGCAATTCATCTGCAAACGAACGTATTGAACTCATGCAACGCTACTTGTTTGCTAATAAATTGTTTGGTAATGTTTAAAGAAATTTAACGATTGTTGTAATTTTTTGTCATGTACTTAGTTTATTTATTTAAGAATTTATTAGCCCGGTTTGACGCATTTTGTCGTAGGTTGTAATAATAAAACGGATAGTCCCACATGTGGTATCCACCAAGACCAAATATCGGGTATGAAAGCGCATTCTAATCCACACTACTACAGATCACAACTCCTTTTGTCAAATCAATACGGGCATCGGCATATGCAGGAACCTGAACATAAACGCTTCCAACCTCCGGCACAAAAGATCCCATGCATTCTGATGCAAGGGCTAAGGTTTCATCTCTTTTCGAGTTGATAGGTTTATTACAATACCGATATTTGTTCCCATTATAAATTTCCACCCGCAGGCATATTCAGGGACTGAGTATCATAAGAGATGATAACGCCTGTATCGTCTGGTCCTACGGTAAATTTAAAGATTATGTTTTCCGACATGTACTGTACCCTTATAGAATATCCAATTACATAGGCAGCGATCATCCGCGGGTAAACATCATTAAGATGTGCTTTCATGTAGTGTGTTAACAAAAGTCGCAACTGAATGGAATGATGAGAATGTCCGGCTAAAATTAATGGTCTGCCTTGATTGTAATTATTGATTTAGTAATCAAATGCATCTGAAACATTTTAGTATGGTATGCTGTCGACAATCTACCACATTTCATTCTCTGGCAAGGTTACACCTTCTGGGAGAGCTGTCTGTCGATAATAAGGTGCATCTACATTACCTGCTGTTTCAAAAGCGGTTGCCTGTGTGCTGAATGCAAATGCGGACCATTTCAGCATACTGGGGTCGTCTGTTTAACTAAAAATGGGGTTTGTTAAGCTATCCGGGGTACAGACAATAGCATAAAGGTAAAAAACATCCACGTGTTTAATCGTAGCTGGAATACTCAATTAATGCGCGGCTATCGAATAATCGGCAGACATGTTGGTATCAGAAGACTGATCGGAAGTTTTTTTACAACTGAAGGTACACAATGATTATGTGACAAAAACAATACATGCAATCCGTCCGGTAATTTTTGTTTTAGATTTCACAGACTTTGTTTTTATTTATTTAGTTTGGAAAAAAATTAGTTGATTATTGGTGTACCATAGTTTTGAATTTTCATCTGCATTTCAGGGGTTAATTGTTTTACAAGTTCTGCATTATATGAAAACGAAGGAGCATAAGGTTTCTGAACATCGAATATCTGCTGGGCTGCAACGGCATAATAACGCGATAATGCAGGTAGTGAACTCTCCTGCATGATTGGATCAACATTGGTTGCGAAAATTGAAATCGTTTTATCGCTGTTGCGGATGATTTCGAACGTTCGGAACTGTTGGGGAAAATCCCTGAGTGATGTAGTTTCAACTTCCCAGAAACCATTTTCAGGATGAGTCGGGTCGGTTGATGGCATAGGTGTAACCTGATTTACATGCCGATGGCCAGCAATCCACAAAATCAGATTCGGGTAGGTGTGAAGTTTGGCGATGAAATCACTCTCGGATACAGCGGCGCTTTCACTCCAGCCCATACCATTATCCGCCGGCAAAACGCCAACAGGAATGTGCGACGAAATAATCATAAGCTTGCCTTCGGACTGGCCTTTTTCCAATTCACTTACCAGCCAGTTATACCCTGCTTCGTCGATAGAACTGTGCGCATAGAAGTTATTATGAGGATCATTATTATCCTGGGTATCGTCGAGCACGATTACCTTTATTGGCAGATCAGCTTTTGGCTCAAACGAATAGCTGGTAAATTTCAAATTAACATTAGCCTGGCTGAATCCATGTCCAACCGGTTTTGAGGTTGTGTTAAAAAATTCGTTCATCCATTGTTCTTTCAGGAGGGAGCGGCGGTTTGGATCGGCGGCATGCACTTTCGGAGGCACCGGGAAATTTGCCACGGCTCCGATTCCGGTTATTTCACCCAAAGGTGTGCTGCCATCGATGGACCCCATATAAATCCCACGACTCTCAAAAGGTTTAGGATCATAAGGATGCTGGAGTACGTTGCCAACATTGAGTATTTCTTCACCTACATAAACAGTCCTGGCGGCATCATCCGGAGGAAGTAAACCTGTCCAGAAATGATCATGATTGCCCATCGTTTGGTACCAGGGAATGGTCTGATCAAGCCCTTCTGCCTGGAATTCGTTCTGGTAATCATTCCCCGGACCGGGTTTAGGATCATCCTGTATGCCTGAATCGGGAATTATTTTCTTTCCATCAAGGACATCGATGTACCAGCGAAGTTCGTTGTATTGCATGTTGTTGCAAGCATCGCCCATTGAAATCCCGAAATCAAAAGGATTTTCTTTGTGAAGTGAATTTATGGTACGAATTGCCGCGTCGAAAACCTGGGTTGTAAACAGAAGAACCGGTGAATACCCTCCAATAAAACCTCCTTTATAACCAAAATACATTGCCGAAGCCGGGGTTTCCTCATCGGTCATATGGGCGTCGGTGATGGCAAAAAAGTTTATCAGTCGGGCTGATTTTGTTTCCAAAGAGCCGTTATAGCCTGTCGGCATCAGATCCAGCCTTTTCTGATAATCCAGCCCCGGGCCATAAGTCCATGCTCCATACTGAGGGAAAGAGGGAAATTTGGAAACCTCATAAGGATACATCACAGGCCAGGATGAAACATTAGCCGGAATAATGGTTCTGTCGAGTGTGGTGTAAACTCTGGTTCCTAAAGGATTTGCCAGGTGGTCGTCTTTCCTGCAGCTATTGAAAACGATGATTGCAGATGCAATGAAAAATGGGATGCAGATTAAAATGCTTTTTTTGTAATTCATATTCTTCCTGATTAGTACCATTCCTTTTCATCAAAAAAGAAAAAATGCCGGACTGTTATTATTTTAAAAATGAAGAGGATTTTCAAGCTGATGAAATATTTCAGCTCAAAGTAGAAATCCATTTTTAAAACAACCCTGTCATTTTTTTTTCTAAATTTCGTGAATAATAATCATCAATTAATGCGATTCAAATTAAAAGTTCTTCATCTATACAAACCATACTAATTTGTATAACGTAATTCGTCAACAACCATCAGTGATACAATATCATTCATGAAATTGTAGAGCTTCACATAGGTTTTAGAATGAATATCAGTTGTGTTTTCTGGTGTTATAACTACAAAATTCATAGTTGTTTTTCCCGGATTGCGATCAATCCATGTTCCTGAATTCACATAAATACATTGATTATTGTCTGAATCTTGAGAAGTTACAATTTTAGGATCGTGTGTATGACCAAATACAACGATTCTTTTATCGGAGGATGGGTTCATAAAGTATTGCAAAATTGCCTGATAGTCGGTCTCGTTATTTGAATCTACAGAATCGATTGAGCGTGAAGCAACAGTATGTATTGGTACATTATTATAGGTTTGTCTTGCTTCCCAATTCTCCTGAATCCCATTGAAAAGATTAACATTTATCATTCCTCCAGAAGATGATTGGTTTGGAATAAGTTCGTTTACGGAATACAATCCTGAGAATCCATCAACATTTGTTACAATAATATCCTCATCAAATTTATTCGTTATCGGGTATAAATTGACTGTTGTGTACCACAGTTTCCAATACCGAAATAATAAATCCTGAGACTCCCCGCCTGAAATATTTGGGGTAACAACCGGTGTGATATCGCCCGGTGAAGGCATTCCCTGTTTAACGCAGAGAGCAGCTATTCTTGTATAAAAATAACCGGGAGGCATTATGGTTCCCGGAGCAACATCCTGATTTGAAAACGGGTCAGGAGCACAGAAGAAATTATAACGATGACCATGCTCAATTGCTATTTTAGGATAGTCAGCCGGAGAGTAAGTACCTAAACCCAACACTGCATCCCGTGACTGGTTTATTCCCGGAAGGATACTTTCAATATGTGCTGCAGTAATTGTTAAATCATGATTTCCGGGTACATAGGTAACCAGAATATTCCCTTCAAAAATGATGCTGTTTATCGCATCAAATACGCCTTTGTTGGATGTCGCAACTCGTTGAACAAAATCAGCCTGATCTTTTCCCTGGTAAGTATCTGTTGTAGCAGGTACAAACCATTCATCGATCAGGTCTCCGGCAATAACAAGTTCTTTCACATTAGGTGCTGCTTTTATCTGTTTAAGCAATTTTTCGAGAGATGGAAGATTAACCTTGCACTCGGCATAATCAAGGTCTGCGCCAAGATGCAGATCGCTGATGACAACAATCATATTCCGATCATCCCCCCCATTGCTAAAAGGGTTTATTTCAGGTTCATTTGGATCTGACTTATTGCAGGATGCGATAACACTTAAGAAAATGATAACGAAAAAAGCACTTAAAAGTCTCTGAATAGTTTTCATGTTACACTTATTTTTTGTTTTTCCTACTCGTAAAGCTTTTCGGAATACGCTCGTTTTTATAATTAATTTCTGATCTTCAATTTTCCTCACTCATAATAATACAATTAACGTCTTAAGAGATTGTCCCAGTTTTCAATCGCGACCAGTTATTAAGTCGGGTAAAGAAGGGATCATTGCGATTAAAGCGACTGCTTTGTGTATGTTTTGATGAGTATTACTTTGTAAATCAAGTCCTAAACTATTCAAAGTCAGCAGTTATGCAGTGTTTCATATCAAGATTTTATTCAATAATCATTAAAGTGATCTGGTTTATAGTTTTGTTATATTATTCGATTGAAACAAATGTAAAACAGTTAATTCATTTAACCTACTGTTTTGTGTATTAGATTGTATTAATATTTATTATTTTAATTCCTTTTTTTGTTAATTTTTTTATCACCTTTTCTTTGCTTTTTTCTGATTTTCCAATAATAGCTTCCGGTACCACATACATATTATAACCAAGTTTCCTGCCTGCAATTAATGATTTATAAACGCATTGTTCAGCCAAAAGACCAATTATTATTATTTCATTGACATTTTTTTGTTCAAGAAAATTGTTTAGTTCTTTAACTGAAAAAGTATTGGTTTTTTCTTTTGTTAAAATATGATTATTCACCAAATTCAATCTGTTATCTAAACGCATTGCAGAACTATCATAAGTGACATATATGAATGGATAGGAGAGGGATAGATTCAATAGCTTATGTACGCTCTTAATATAAGTTACATTATTTGAAATTGTTTTGCTGATTATATAATTTACAGAATCAATTAATTTTTGAGAGGAAACTACAGACAGCTTATTATTTGTATAATACTCCTGAATATCAAGCACGATTAAATGCTTATCATGCATTGGCTCTTTTTGTTGAGAAAAGCAGGAAAGAGAATAAATGGAACAAAATATTAATAAAAACAGTATTCTTTTCATAGTTTTGGGGAGTCCTTATGTCAGTGCCTAAAATTGTATTTACCGATTTATTTAAGTGCTAATATTACCATTAAAATTATTGATTGGTAAATTTACTTTGAGGTGTTTGAAAATTAAGGAAATCAAAAGGTCTTTTTTTATCGGTTTGCTGATAAAATCGCAACAACCACAGGCGATAGCTTTATTCCTGTCGGCTTCAGTAGAATAGGCGGTTTGTGCAATAACCGACAATCCTGTTTTGAAACGAAGTATTTGTTTTGTCGCCTCATAGCCGTCCATAACAGGCATTTTAATATCCATCAAAACCAGATCAATGTCATTTGAATGACATATTTCAACTGCTTCAGCTCCATTGTTTGCCCTCAAAATAGTGAGATTTAATCCAGAGAGTAAGTACGTTAGCAGAACAAAGTTAGAGTCCTCATCCTCAGCAACGAGTAATATCTTATGATTCACATTTCTAAAAACAGGTGCACTGGCCGTTATTTTTGTTTGTGATACATCTGCTGACACTTGCCTGAAGGGCAGCGTAAAACGAAAAACTGATCCTTTTCCAAGGGCTGACTCTACCCATAACTTTCCACCAAGTAATTCAACATACGCCCTTGAAATTGACAAGCCCAATCCTGAACCTCCATATTTGCGCGTGTTGGTGCTTTCAACCTGACGGAACCGTTTAAATATTTCTTCATGCATTTCGGTTGGAATACCTATGCCGGTGTCTTCGACAAAAAATTCTAATTGTTTGTTATTTAATGTATAACCGAATTTGATGTGTCCTCTGGAAGTGAATTTTATTCCATTGTACACTAGATTATTCAGTATCTGAGTCAGTTTTGTTTCATCGGTTATGATATTTGCATCATCGTCAGCCAAATGGGAGGAAAAACTCAGATCTATATTTTTATCTTTTGCTTTGAATGAACACTGCCTGTTTATCAGGGCGCCCAAAGCGTTGATATTGCAATTGTTTTTTGCAATTTTTTCCTGCCCGGCTTCAATGGTTGCAATGCTTACGATATCGGTAATAATAGATAAAAGCTGATCGCTACTCTGTATTATTAAATCAGAAAAATGATCATATTGGTCTTGAGTCAGATCCGGATCTTTGAGTAAACTGGAAAACCCTACAATCGCATTCATCGGAGTACGTATTTCGTGGGTAATATTATGCAGGAATGCGGTTTTTAAGTGGTCGCTTTCTTCTGCTTTCTCTTTGGCTGCAATAAGTTCCAGATTGAGTAATTTGCTATCGGTAACATCCTGTTTAATAGCGAGATAATGAATTGTGTTTCCGATATCGTCAAATATGGGTGAAATGGTAGCGGATTCCCAATACAACTCACCATTCTTTTTTCTGTTATGAAACTCACCTTTCCATTCTTTGCCTGAACCAATTGTTTTCCAAAGTGCCTTGTATTCATATTCTGATTTTTCACCTGAACTGAATATTCTCGGATTTTTACCAATGAGTTCGTGGCTTGAATAGCCTGTCAGTCGCAATGTTGCCTGATTAGCATATTCTATTATACCCTCCATATTGGTAATTATTACAGAATTCGGACTTTGTTCAACGGCCAGTGATAGTTTATGGAGTTCTTTTTCGGCCTTTACCTGTGCTTTTTTTACGTCTGCTTCATTGAAGGCCCTGTAAACAGCAGGGACAAGGCGTTCTATTTTATTTTTTAACACATAATCTGTAGCACCATTCAGCAGCGATTCAATCGCGACATCCTCGCCCATGGTCCCGCTAATAAATACGAAAGGAATTTGCGGGAAATTGTTTTTAGCAAACAACAGTGCATCTGAACCACTGTAATCGGGTAAATGATAGTCAGAAAGTATTAAGTCTATTTCTTTGTTATTCAGAGTATTGATATAGTCAGCTTCATTGTCCGCAAAAAAATAATCAAACTTAACATCTGCTTTTTTAAGTTTGGCCTGTACCAATTTTGAATCTGAATCGTTGTCTTCGAGATGAAGAATCCTGATTACTTTTTCCATCATAAATTATTTTCAATTCTGCTGTTAATGTCATCTGGGCAGCTCATTGATAACAACCCAATACTGTCCGAGCTCTTTCACAACTTCCATAAAATCTTTCATAACAACGGGTTTCACAACGAATGAATTGGCACCGTTTTCATAGCATTCCTTTAAATCATGGTCATCCCTGGAAGAGGTAAGCATGATTACGGGAATTTTATTGAAACTCATATCAGAACGAATAATTTTCAATACTTCAATTCCATCCATCAGAGGCATTTTTATATCCAATAAAATAAACACAGGTATATCGCTGTTGAATTCAGCAAATTTTCCTCTTTTGTATAAAAAATCAAGTGCTTCCTCGCCATCCTCAGCCACAATAATTTCATTTCCAAGATGCGCCTCATGTAAAGCTGTTTTAATTAATCTGATGTCATTTTCACTGTCATCAACCAACAGTATGTTTTTAATTGTTGTCTTCATGATGTTTCAGACTTAGTTTCAAAAATGATTAAAACCGGATGAATGATTTAATAAAAGTAATCCAAATTTAAATAAATATTCAGAAATTGTCTAAAATTTATCCTTTGGCATTTTTTTGT
>CAJBPB010000129.1 GCA_903957365.1 uncultured Bacteroidota bacterium | reverse complement strand
GGCTTCCTGAAGCCCATGTTGAAGCCCCAACTGCAGGGTCTGTTATTTTAGCTGGAATTTTATTAAAATTAGGAACCTACGGATTTTTACGTTTCTCTATTCCATTATTCCCTTTGGCTTCAATTTACTTTACTCCTCTTGTGCAAACAATGAGTGTTATTGCAATTATTTATGGTTCATTAACAACATTACGTCAAGTGGATCTTAAAAAAATTATTGCCTACTCATCTGTTGCTCATATGAACTTCGTAACTTTAGGGTTATTTAGTTTAAACGCGCAAGGTATTGAAGGAGCTATGATGCTTATGATTGCTCATGGACTAGTTTCTCCGGCTCTTTTTATTTTAGTTGGATGTCTTTATGATCGTCATAAAACTCGTCTTGTTCGTTATTATGGTGGATGTGCTCAAACAATGCCATTCTTTGCTCTCCTTTTTGTATTTTTTACAATGGCAAACATTAGTTTACCGGGAACAGCAAGTTTTGTTGGAGAATTTCTTGTATTAACTGGAGTCTTCCAGACTAATACATTAATTGCAACGTTAGCAGCTTCTGGGATGGTTCTTGGAGCAGCCTATGCCCTTTGGTTATGTAACCGAATTGTCTACGGATTTCCTAAGCCTTATTATATTGCGGCTTTCAGTGATTTATCTCGACGAGAATTTTTCATTTTACTGCCATTCTGTATTGGAGTTTTATTTATGGGAATTCTTCCTGACCCGTTCTTAGATGTTATGCATTGTTCTATTGCAAATGTGTTAACACAAGGAACATTGTTTTCACAATGACAAAAAGCTAATGTTACATACTTTTTAAGGCTTTCCGCTTAATAAGCGGAAAGCCTTATATTTTTTTTATTTATCTTATTATTATGCCAACTTCACAACAACTTCTACGCTCAAAAAATAGTCGAGGTACTTCTAAACTTTTTAAGGCTTCGTCAAAAACACCGGCACTTCGATCTTGTCCGCAACGTCGTGGGGTTTGTTTACGTGTATTTACCAGAACACCAAAAAAACCTAACTCTGCTTTACGTAAAGTTGCAAAAGTTCGTCTTTCAAACGGTTTAGATGTGGCTGCATATATTCCAGGAGAAGGTCATAATTTACAAGAGCACTCGGTCGTTCTCGTTCGTGGTGGTCGTGTAAAAGATTTACCCGGTGTAAAATATCATATTATTCGTGGTGTGTTAGATAGTCAAGGTGTTTTAAAACGCCGTAAAGGTCGTTCAAAATATGGAACACGAAAACCGAAATAATTTTTTTTAATTCTTAATTACTATGAGACAAAAACATATTCATAATAAATCCCAATTTTGGGCTCCCGCTCAACATACCTTATCAAGCATGACCGCTTTTCAAAAACTTGTTTGTGGTATAATGAAACATGGAAAAAAGCAAAAAGCTTTTTCTATTGTCTATAATGCAATGAATTTGGCGCAAGAGAAGCTTTCAATTTTTTCACAAAACCAAATACCTGGTTCAAGTGTTACCCAAGCAAAAGCTTCAACAAGTTTTTTAGGTAATGATTTTCAATTTCTGATGCAAGCCATTGAAAATGTACGCCCAAGTCTGGAGGTTCGTTCTAAAAAAATTGCTGGAATTTCACGTGAAATTCCATGTCTTGTGCCTTTACATCGAGGTCAAGGAATAGCAATTCGATGGCTTCTTGATTCAGCGCGTACCCGTAAAAAAACAGGGAATCGCGGGTTCACAGAAAATTTAGCAGATGAGCTCCTTGATGCCTATTTACAAAAAGGGACTCCATGTCAAAAGCGCGATGCTTTACACAAAACGGCATCGACAAATAGAGCCTATTTAAGATATCGCTGGTGGTAATCTATTCATTATCAAGTTTTAAAAGATATCAAATAAAAGCCAATTTTGATCGTAATAGAGCTGTAAAAGCGTCTGTTTTTACACTCTTATGATACTAGTAAAAAACCTTTTGAGTTTTCCTTAAAAAAATAAATTTAAAGTTTCTCCATGGAGCTTTAAAGGGGATGCTTTAAGGGCAAAAATAAAAAAGCGCTATGCATTTTATCCTTGGTTTTTTAGTTTGGAGTCTGCCAACAACTGCTTGGTTAGATGCTCCAGAAGCGTGGCAGATTGGATTTCAAGATCCTGCGACACCAGTAATGCAAGGAATTATTGAT
>CAJBPB010000128.1 GCA_903957365.1 uncultured Bacteroidota bacterium | reverse complement strand
CTAAAATGCCTTTCATTAAATCGTTCATACGATAGGGGCTGTAAACCCATCCAATAATCGCATTCCGTCGCTGTTCAACTGTATTTACGGGCATCTCAGGCCTGTAAACAGGAGCATACATTAAGGTTCCATATTGCAGATCTTCTGTTGTTTCCTGTACCAGTTCAACTTTTCCTGAAAGCATTGCGATGTCATTATCGCGGGAAAGCTCCATCGCTTTTTTTCTGACTGGTTCTGAAAACATATCGAATCCAAATGCCCGTAAGTTGCGTCCTGAAAATGGTTCAAGAAAAATGATCGAGGTATAAACTGCCCGCTCTCCGGCCGGAAATACAGTATAGTCAGGGAAACCCTCGTGTCGTATTTGTTGCAGATGATTTTCAAGTTGGTCCTTTTGTATAATGGATGAAAATCCCACACCCTGTATGCCTGGTAAATTTTTTTCAGTTTGTGAGTGTGTGTTAAAATCTTCCCATTTTTTCCTTGTCACAGTGTCGGAAACTGAAAAAAAGGCAGCTCCTGACCTCAGTATCAATGCATGCGCATGAAGGCGGGTCTCAATTTTTATCTCAATTTCATTGCAGACAGATGCAAATTCTTCTTTCACCTGATTTTCTAAATTACGATACATTAATGTCGTAAGCAAGCCGGTAAGTATAAGTCCGGCAAGGAGAATGAAAATTATTTTCAAGTAATTGGTGAAACCTATTTCAGAGAAGAAATGTTGAAATATGGAGCGAAATATTTTCATTTCATTGATTATTGAAATTAATAAAAACAAACCCGCTTTTTTAAAGCTGGAATGGTTCAGGTATTATTATTGTTTTTTTCTCACTGATTTACTTATATCCCCGCCCGGCAAACCGGCTTCAACGTTTCTTGTAATCTGAAAGATCTCGTCTGATGGGTACTTGTCAGATATAGAATCAGATATAAAAAATGTGCAGTCAGGATAAAAAACCCAGATACACTGCGCAGCATAAAAAGAAAAACTCTCCATCCTCTTTTCAATTTGCCAACGATCTGGTAGTTCATTACAGTAGTTTTATATTTGCTTTGATGCAATAATCCGGTTAATTTTTCAGGCAGAAAATGAAAGAAATAATAAGTTATGGAAATATAATTCATTAAAATTTAAGTATTTAAATTAATAGTTACTAAACTAATGGTATGACTACATCAGATCTCCTAATGGTCCTAAATTGATATTAAGATCTCTGTCAGTCAGATTAAAGTGCTTTTTAAGCTCTTCCATTTTCATTTCGAGTTTCATAAGTGTCTCGCCCAGTCGTTCAATCTCGTCATCATTAAGTGAGCCGCCATCAACCCGACGCATGGCTTGTTTTTCGACCAGTTTACGGATCAGTTCGACGAGTGTCAGTACCAGCTTAGCCAATCCTGAATCCGCATTATCCGGACTTAATTTCAATTTAGATTCATCGCTCTTTGACAGTCTGCCTATTTCATCTGAAAATTCATCAAGTGAGCCTGAGTTGAAGAGTATTTTATTGTCGTTCATTTTGTCGTTATTTTAAATTGAGTTCAACAAAGTTATAGGGCGGCCACGGGCCTGTCAGAATAAAACTGAGGGCCGGATATTTGTTTTGGAGATTTGTTACAGTCTGAATAAGATCCTTTTTCAATTGCTTGTCAATCAGAAAAATAGCGTCAATAAGAGTCTTTTCAGAAACCATTTTTTTAAATTTGAAGGAGGTATTCAAGCTTTCAAGCGTGATCGTAATTTCACTGATCACCTCATCGGCATAGGTCAGGATCATTTCCTCGATTCTGTGTTCCTTCAGTTTTTTTTCGACATAACTTCTGAACACTGAAGGTGTATTTTCACTTTCCGGGGTTTCTTCTGAAGACAAATCGGGTTTCGATTTTGAATTAAGTTCAGCCTTCAAAGCAACTGTATCGCACATCACTTTGATCCCAAATTCTGATTTATTATTGACATTCAACAGGTTGTGAAGTATTTGAGTTTTGTTTCTTTCAAGCATTCCGGCAATTGCTTCGGTTGATTCCATGATTGATCCGAACCTTACCGGAAGCAGATTGAAAAGAATTGAGAGTGATTCAATTACATAGGCAAATTCGATGGCTTTGATTTTATCAACAGCAAAATCGGTGTTGTCTGTTTTGCATACGACAGCTCCGATTTTTTCGGTAGAAATTATTTCCAGATTACCACCATTAATTCCTTTAATATTTTGAATATCAGGTGAACTATTCTGGTCATCAAATGAAATCAGGGCATAAATCATTGTCTTCATAACCATGTTTTTTTTGCAAATGATTATTGGGAATGGATTGTTTTTTTACCTGATTTTAGTTGTTCCATGGTTTCGACCGAGCATAACATAAGTTTTACACCAAGATAAACCAGATCGATATCGGCCACCGAGATTACAATATCTCCTGTTAAGATTACCCCTTTGGTTAATACCCTGTCGAGTAATTCGAGTATCGTGATATCTTTTGAACGGTCGATGATATTGTCGTGCATTATTATTTTTCTTTGATATGAATGAAACTAAAAGGAGGCCACGGGCCAGTCATTTCGATAAAAAAACCTGAATAATGGTTCTTGTTCTGTAATGTTTCAGTAGTTTTTTTGAATTCTGGCACTTTGTCTTTTTTAATCAGAAAAGTAGCGTTGAGGATCATACTATCGTCTCGTCCGGTAAATTCTTTTGGAAGAAGATTGTTTAAATTCGTCGCTTCGCTGAGGTTTTGATAGGTGTCATAAAATTCCTGACCAAATTTTTTACACAAGCGGTCCAATTCACATTCAATCAGGTCGTTCTTTTTGCGTTTCAGTATAAATGCTTTTCCAGGAGAGCTGGCCATGATTTGCTGTTCCAATGAGGCCGCTTCGGTGCTTAACTCATCGATTTCTTCACAAAGATGTTTGCGGTTACAATACACTTTCACCGACCATTCCTCTTTGGCTTCGATGAACCGGAAGTTTTGGTCAAGAGAATCGGTATAATCGCTGATGAACTTTTTAAGACTTTCTACTGATTGAAAAATCGTCCCGAATTTGAAAGGGACAACAGTCAGTAATGCCATGAAACTATTGATCACACTAATATGTTGACGCGCATTTATTTCAAGCCATTGAATATCCGAAACGTTCTTTTTCAGGTTTTCTTCGGAAAATTCATCTTTGGACACGTATTTAGCGATTACATAGAAGTCCCCGATCTTTAGAAATTCCAAACCAATGTTTGCAGTCTCACTAACTTGTTTTGGAGGTTTGTTTGCCAGGCAATACACATAAATAAGGTCGTCTCTCATGATATTGAATGATAAATATTACGAACTGGTGCTATCGAGTCCCTCAAATGAGTTTAGTCTTTCAAATGAATTGATTTCAAGGTCATTATCTATTTTAACAAGATAGAAAAGACGTACCTGCTTTGGTGGAAGATTCATTGATTTCAAGAAGGAATCGTCTTCATATACTTCAGCGATGGCCTGCCATATTTCATTGGTTTTTTCGATTTTAATTACAGTGATATCGTAACAGTTTATATTCTCTTTCAGAAAATCGACTACTGTTTTTTTAATATCCATTATTTTGCTCATGGTTTACCCTCCTTAGATAATTAGCTTTTTTTTGCTTTTTCAATTTTCATTCGCTGTCCGCAGTTGGGACAGAATTTGTATTCAAACATGAACCGCCAGGTGTTGCCACAGGCAGTGCAGGTGATGTTGAGCGCCAGCCCGCATTCGATGCAGTATTTTTCAGCGCCGCCAGTTAACTTCCCGCATCCGGGACATGTAAAAGCATTCATTCTGACCTCCGGTTTTTATTATTGTTTGTTCTGTTTTTTTTCTCTGATGTTAGCCAGTAACTGCAATAAATCATCCTCCCTCTCGTCATATTCTTCTTCATTAATCTCGTCCAGTTCAAATTTCAGCTGTAGTTCCATCAGCCTTTCTTTGATAACACCTTCATCGGATGTTTCTTTTTCAATTACTTCATTGATCTTGTTTCCAAGGAAAATGAGTCCTTTTAAAGGCGCAAGCAACAGGTCGTCGAGTAAGAACATTTTAAATTCCTTTCGTGTTAATGACCAGATTTACAAAATTATAAGGAGGTAATGTTCCGACATATTTGAAGGTCATGAACTGACCATATTTTTCATCCAGTTCATTCACAACATCGTCAAAAGCGGGTTCAACCGTATTTTTGATCAGAAACGCTGCATTCAGAATCATCATTTCTCCATAATTATCGTTTAATTTCACATCATCCGAAATGGGTCTCAGCGCATCGAGAATGATGTTCTTATAGTTATCAGTCTCTTTTTTGAGCGCTTCGGCAACCATCTCGCCTATTTTCATCCGCTGATAATGGGTTTTATCAACGGGCAAATTCATAAGTTTGGCGCGCAGTGATTTAATTTCCTCATATTTTTCGACAATACTTTCATAAATTGGAGCTTCATGGGCCAGAACTTTGAGTCCGAGTTCCTTTTTGCCATCCATTTTGGTAAGCAGCTCATCAAATTTTTTATAATCCTGTTCCAGAATCCTTAGTATTCCAGCTTCGTCGTTGTGCTCAGAAATGGTAGAAAAACGCACCGGAAGAACAGTGAATTGTTTCATCACTTCTTCAAGAACTTTTTCGTGGGCGATCAT
>CAJBPB010000127.1 GCA_903957365.1 uncultured Bacteroidota bacterium | reverse complement strand
ATTTCGTCTTCACGGAATTTTATTTCGTCTTCATGGAATTTTATTTCGTCTTCACGGAATTTTATTTCGTCTTTATAAATCAGGAAGACTTATTGGTTGAATCAATAGGTATCGTTTAATAACCTGCTTTTTGTATGTTAGTCTGTCTGGATTTAATTTTTGAGTAGTTTTTTGAAGATTTAAAACCTGATAAAAAACAAAATTGATAAGTGATCAGTTTATTTAAACATGTAGAGAATATCAAACACAAGTGCATATTGATGCTTGCTTACTCGGCAGGCTTACGATTAGGGGAGATTGTACGTTTAAAACTGGTCGATTTTGACAGAGAAAGGATGCAGATACGGGTTGTACAGAGCAAAGGCAAAAAAGATCGTTATGCAAAGCTTTCGACCAGATTTTTGGCAGTGTTAGATGCATATACCGCTAAATACAGGCCAAAGGAATATGTTTTTGAAGGAGCCAAAGGAGAAGATTATTCGCCAAGCAGTATCCAAAACATTATTAAGGCGGTTTCGCAAAAAGCTGGCATTCAAAAACGAACTACCATGCACACACTGCGACACACTTTTGCAACACATAGTTTGGAAAACGGGGTAGATCTGCGCTATATACAAAGTATGATGGGCCACGAAAACAGCAAGACTACCGAAATTTACACGCATATAACCACAAAAGGATTCGACCAGATAAAAAGTCCGCTGGATAATTTGGATTTCTGAAATAACTCAATTACATTTGATGTCCTGTAACGGCAAAACAAACAATACAACAAACTAATTATCATGCAAACATTCGAAATGGAGTTAGATAAACACAGAAGAATTGCTGATTTTGATTGTGTTGGAGTCTGTTTTGCTGATATGCAGTGTATCAATGTAACTACGAAATATCCACCACAATGGCAGATAGCCATTCGTTGGGCATAATTTTAGAAAATCCGAAAATGAAGATTCAGAATAAACTTTTTGTATTTATTTTCCTTGTTTTAAGTAGTTGCAGCAGTATCAAAATCACTACATTATACCAGAGTAATAAGATGCTTGCAGAACCTGTTGGACAGCTTTACCTTTTTTCTCCAAAAGACAGTATCCCAAATGATGTAATATTGATAGGTGAATTTACCCTTGTTGAAGATTTAAAAAATGATTGGGTTCAAATAAAAGCTAAACTTTTACAATTTGCTCAAAAGAACAATGCAAATGGAGTTATAGTTGAGCGTATAGGATGGAGTTTGAAAGGACATGGTTTCTACCTTCAGGGAAAATTATTTTATTGCTCAGATGAAAGGATGAAAATACTTCATGAATACAATAACTCTAATGTTTGTTGTAATTTAATCATTTTCCGTGACGAAGGTGAGCCTGCTTTAGGTGCGAGTTTCAAGATGGATTTGTCATTGAACGAAGTAGATGTGAAAAACTTTCAAAATAGGCAGACTATATCATTTAGTTTAAAAGATTGCAATAATGCAAACCTGAAAATTAATAAAAAACTTGTTGAGCTCAAGTTTGAAAATAATGAAAACAAATATTTAAAATTGACTAAAGAAATTAACGGTTCTGCAGTAAGTGGATCCATTGGAATAGGTATTGGCGGAATTATAATGCAAGAAATTCATGACCAAGAATTAGGAAAGTTGCTAAGTGAACAAAATAAAAACTATGCCCAATAATTAGGGCTTCATGTGGTCGGCACGACCCAGCATGAAGCCCCAGTTGAACGAAATCCGTACCCTGCACTTTATAT
>CAJBPB010000126.1 GCA_903957365.1 uncultured Bacteroidota bacterium | reverse complement strand
TTGGTTTCAAATTGATTTACAAGCATATAGATTGATTGCATCAGATCAAGTGGTTCAAAACCACTGATTACAACACCCAAACCATATTTCTGTGGAATAAAATCAAAAATATGTGAACCAGTAATTGTACTCACATGTCCTGGTCCAATATATCCTTGAATATCAACACCTTCATCAATAAGTGCCGCCATTGGTGGTGGCATAATCTTGTGTGCACTGAATACTGAAAAATTGAAAACCTGGGCCATATGGGCTTTCATTATTCCGGCAGCTGAACCCGGAGCAGTCGTTTCAAACCCGATCCCGAGGAAAATTATATTTTTAGCTTGATTTGCATCTGCAATCTTTAAGGCATCCAAAACAGAATATACAATCCGTATGTCAGCACCTTTGGCTTTTTCTTTATCCAGACTTGAACTTGACCCTGGAACACGAATCAAATCACCATAAGTTGTGATAATTATGTTTGGTAATTTACTGAATGCAATTGCTTTATCGATATAGGACCGGCTTGTGACACAAACAGGGCAACCAGGACCAGAGACCAATTCAACCGTTTCAGGCAGGAGATATGGAATACCAAACCGTTGTATTGCCATGGTATGTCCACCACAAACTTCCATCAAACGGATTTTTCGGGTCGAAATTTTTTTGATTTGTGCAGAAAGGGCAAGTATTTTATCTTTATCCCGGTATTCGTCTATATATTTCATAATCAATAATTAAACGATTCTTTTGCCTGAAATTCTTTCTTCTTCGTCAAGAATTTCATTAAAATCTTCGAATTCATCAAAGAGTTTTAACGTTTCTTCTGCATCTTCTTTACTTATTTTCTGAATTGCAAACCCTGTATGTAACAAGACGTAATCGCCGACAGCAAGTTCATTTATATCAAGCATCAGAAGACTTGCGCGGTAGGTTGCACCCCCGACAGAGCAAAGAGCCATGTCATTTTCGATTGATTCTATTTTAGCAGGAACACTCAGGCACATAATTGAAATATTAAAAATATACGGATTTGATGAGCAAATGTAGCTATTTTAACGATTAATTTAATGATTGCCATTATCGGATATGCGTGTTGACTGACGATAAGCGGCAGCAATAGCCATTTGTCCCAATGCAATTCCACCATCGTTGGATGGAACTTTTTCATGTGCAAAAACCTCAAATCCTTCTTTTTTGAGCAGGATTTCTGACAGTCCAAGCAAATATTTATTTTGAAATGTTCCTCCTGTTAATACAACTTTGTTGATGCCTGTTTCCTTTTTAAGCTTTTTCGAAAGTTCAATTATAAGAGCCACCATCGTATTGTGAAACTTGGCAGAGATATGTGATGCCGGAGCCGAACGACGAATATCCTTTATGATTTGATAGAACATTTTATAGAATACAATAGTTTTATCTTCAATATGATACAAGTATTTACCTTTACAATCTGTTTCAATACAGGATTCAAGTTTCATAGGTGCTTCAGCGTGATAACTGCTTGTTGTACAAATGTCAGATAATGCTGCGACAGCATCAAAAAGTCGTCCTGCACCGGAGCTTAGCGGACAATTCAGGTTTGCATCAATCATTTGTGTGATGGTCTTAATTTCGGTTTTATCCCGGGCATCAAGAAAAGGTAAGCCTGATTCTAAGATCTCAGCACCAAAATATTTGTACAGATAAGACAAAGCCGTCCTCCATGGGTACTTTGTTACCTGATCGCCTCCAGGAAGAGGAACCGGATCGAAATGGAATCTTCTTTCATATCCTGCATAGTCGCATATAAAAACCTCACCACCCCAGATAGTGCCATCATCACCGTAGCCTGTGCCGTCAAAAGCAAAAGCAATTACCTTTTCATTCAAACCGTGCTCAGCCATACATGAAGCAATATGTGCATGATGATGCTGTATTTCCAAAGTCGGAAGCCTTAAATTTCTCGCGTAGTATGAAGAAAGGTAATCTGGATGAAGATCGCATGCAACGAATTGATTTTCAAAGCGAAAAAGCTTGCTAAACCTATCAACTGATTCTTCGTAGAATTCCATGGTTTCCGCATTCTTTAAATCACCAATATGTTGACTGAAAATAACTTGTGTATTTTTACCTAAAGCAAAGGTATTGGTTAATTCCGCACCTGCAGCGAAGATACCTTCATTGTCGTACAATGTGGTTAAAACCGGCGCCGGAACATACCCTTTGGATCTTCGGATTATCCGCTCCTTTTCATTCACAACCATCACAACAGAATCATCAGCACGGTTATGAATTTCACGATTGTAAGTTATCACGATATCAGCTACTTTACTCAATTCATTTAATGCGATACTATCATCAATACAAACGGGTTCATCAGTCATATTTCCGCTAGTGAAAACGATTGCATCGGTAGTCAGAAAATCAAAAATCTGGTAGTGAATAGCCATCGATGGAAGCAAAATCCCGGTTGTATTCAGCTGCATGCTTACTGAAGGTGCAAATTGTTTTTTATTACGCAACAACACAACCGGTCTGCGCCATGAAAGCAAAGATTTTTTTTCCTGTTCGCTTATCTCAAACCTGTTTTCAACCGTTGCCAGATTTTTGCACATGACAGCAAAAGGTTTTCTTTCGCGCTGCTTTCTGTTTCGTAATTCAGAAACAGCTTGTTCATTGTTTGCATCGCAGATGAAATGATATCCACCCAACCCTTTTAGTGCAATTATTTTTCCATTTTGAATTTCATTTGCAATGATGATGTGTATTTCATTTGTTTCAAACTGTAATTCCAGATTTTCAATCCGGTAAACAGGTCCGCAATGATTACATGCTATGGGTTGTGCATGAAACCGCCGGTCAAGGATATTTGTATATTCATTTTCACAAACAGGGCACATATCGAATGGCTGCATGGTTGTTTGATACCTGTCGTATGGAAGTGCCTGGATAATGGTAAATCTTGGACCACAATTGGTACAGTTGATAAATGGGTACCCCATCCGATGCGGTTGGGTTAACAAATCGTTTAAACAATCATCACAAACAGCGATATCCGGACTGACTTCGGTTATTGTTTGTGAGAAACTACTGCTTTTCTTTATCGAAAAATTTTCAAATCCTTCAAATACTTCGACTGATTTTTTCAGAGAGGCGATTGTAGCTGCAACAGGTGCAAGTGAATGAATATCCGCAATAAAATGCTTTATCTGACTATCTGATCCTTCAGCCAGGATTGTTACCCCTTCATTGTTGTTTTCAACCCAGCCAAGAATGCTGTTTTTTAGTGCGATACGATAGATAAATGGCCTGAAACCAACGCCTTGTACCAATCCTGATATTTGAATTTTATATGCTTTCAGACCGTCAGTCACAATTTTTTTGTGCAAAGCTATAAAAAACCATTCGTTAAGTCTTGTTATAAATGGTTTATGAATAGATCAGTCAGGTAAACTTTCTGATTGTCAAACTAAATACCTTTCTTACCTTTGCTTCATACTCTATTACATCGTTTTAAGGATGTCTGACAAAATATTTTATAAATGTGGATTGCTGGCAATTTTATTATTCATTGCCTGCTGTTCTGTCAATGCCCAAAATTCAAACAGCCTGTCTTCAGAGACACATCCTTATTCTAATACAAATTCGACAGACAGTCTGTCATTTGCCCGTGACCTGAAGTTAAAGGCTGATTCATTGCTGGATGAAATGCGTTATATGGATGCTGAGATTATTATTAATAAAGCATATGGCATAGCTAAACGCTTCAATGACAAAAAGTTACTTGGTAAACTATGCAACGATCTGGCCGAATGTTATAGTATGACAGGGAGGCACGAAAAAGCTGAGCAATTATATCATGAAGCTTTCCAATTGTATAGTTCTATTCCTGATACCAATGCGATGGCAGTGATTTTGATCAATCTGGGCGATGAATATGCCAAGACCGGACGTTTTGAACTGGCAGCTGAGACCGAATTAAAAGCGATCAAATTGAAAGAGGACAACCATGATTACCGGAAGTTGGCTTTTTATTATCAGAAACTTGGTGAATTGTTTATCGATCGTGATAATGCAAGATGGGAAGAATATGCAATGAAGGCGCTTGAACTTTCCCGGACGCCTGAATACACAACATTATATGCCACGGTTGCCGTTTATAATGATCTCGGTGCAATCTGGCGAATTAAAGATAACTTTATCAAAGCTGAAGCTTATTATGATACCATGTACCTGATAAGTGAAAAAGCAGGTTACCGGAAAGGGATTGCCACGGCAACTTCTGAGCGTGCCCTTTTGCTTTTTGATCAGGCAAAGTATAAGGAAGCGCTCCCGCTGGCTCTGAAAGCCTATGAAATTGTAATTGATTCAGACGATGATTACAAGATTGTGTATGAGGGGACACTTATTGCCCGGATTTTGCTCAAACTTAACAAGCCGCCCGAGGCCATCGCTTTGTTTCAAACTGCATTAAGCAGGGCTGAAAAGGCTGATTTGTTGCCGGAAGTATTGGAAATTAAAAAATACCTTTCAGAAGCTTATCTGATTAATGGTAATTATTTGAAGGCGTATGATTATCAAAGCCAATGGATTATATTGAAAGATTCATTGGATGGTCTGGAAGTAAGACAGGCACTAAATGATATTCAAACCCGTTTCGAAACAGAGAAAAAACAGCATCTGATTGATTCGCTCAACGAGAAAAATCTCAACCATAAGCGCCGGAATAATTTGTTAATCAGTTTACTGATCGTTTCTTTTTTCATCATGTTTCTGCTAGTATATATTGTCAGACTGAGAAACCGTACAATTACCCAAAACCGTGTGCTGTTTGATAAGGAACAGGAGATTATGGCGCTTGAACATGCGAATTTAATGCATGACCTGGCACATAAATCACGCGAATTGACTATGGCCGCGCTTCAGCTGATAAATAAAAATGAAGTTCTGGGTGATTTGAAAAATAGCTTAATGGCTGCCAAAGAAGGGGTTACCGATTTGAATAATGTAATCAGGCAGATTGATCAAAATTTAAACCTGGACAATGACTGGCATAATTTCAGTCTTCATTTTGAAACCGTACATCCTGAGTTTTTTAAAAAATTAAAAGAACATTTTACCGATTTAACTCCTAACGAAGAGCGGTTGTGTGCATATCTGCGTATCAATCTTAATACCAAGGAAATATCTCAAATGCTTAGTGTCACTGTTTCTGCTGTGGATAAAAGTAGAAACAGGCTACGTAAAAAACTTGAGATCGGACCAGAAGTTAATTTATATGAGTATTTGGGCCGTTTCTGAGTATTTGTGCCTGATGGATGTCATTTTACAATCGGATTTATTGAAAAGATGAATTCTTTTTCTTTTGTCATAGTATTGTCATAGCGTAATATTTGGTCAGGAATGAAAGTACAGTCAC
>CAJBPB010000125.1 GCA_903957365.1 uncultured Bacteroidota bacterium | reverse complement strand
TTTTAGTAGAACTCCACAAAGAAAAGACAAATAACAATTATGCCGTTGGCGATGTATATCTGGGAAGAGTGAAGAAAATCATGCCCGGATTGAATGCCGCCTTCGTTGATGTCGGTTACGAAAAAGATGCGTTTCTGCATTACCTCGATTTGGGTCCGCAGATCAAATCACTGAATAAATATGTCAGGATTGCGCTCGACGGAAAATCGGCCCCACTGAAATTAGAATCCTTCCACCTGGACCCGGACATAGAAAAGACCGGAAAAATTACCCAGGTATTGGCAACAGGAGCACAGATACTTGTTCAAATAGCAAAAGAGCCTATTTCGACCAAAGGTCCGCGTATCTCGTCTGAAATTTCATTTGCCGGTCGTTACCTCGTTTTGGTACCCTTTTCGAATCGTATATCGGTTTCACAAAAGATACGTAGCAGTGAAGAAAGAAATCGTCTTAAAAGACTGATTCAGAGCATTAAACCTAATAATTACGGTGTAATTATCCGTACGGTAGCCGAAAACAAAAAGGTTGCCGAGCTCGATTCAGATCTTCGTTCACTCGTCGAAAAGTGGGAGAAAACCACCGTCAAACTTTTCGAGGCAAAAGCGCCCGTTAAAATCATCAGTGAACTCGATCGTACCTCGGCCCTGTTGCGCGATCTGCTTAATGAATCGTTCAACAATGTGCACGTAAACGACGCCGCATTATTTGAAGAAATTAAAATTTACATCAATACCATTGCCCCGCAAAAACTCGATATTGTAAAACTTTACAAAGGTAAAGTGCCTATTTTCGAGACATTCGGTGTTGATAAGCAAATCAAAGGTCTTTTCGGTAAAACAGTCACCATCAAGAGTGGCGTTTACCTCATTATTGAACATACCGAAGCCATGCACGTGATCGATGTCAACAGCGGTCACCGCGTGAATAAAGAGAATACCCAGGAAGAAAATGCAATGGCAGTGAACCTGGAAGCTGCAGCAGAAATTGCCCGCCAATTGCGTTTACGCGATATGGGTGGCATTATTGTTATCGATTTTATCGACATGCACGACGGGAAAAACCGCCGTGAACTCTACCAGAAACTTCAGGACGAGATGGTCCGTGATCATGCCAAACACACGATTTTACCTCCAAGTAAATTCGGATTGGTGCAGATCACACGGCAGCGCGTCCGCCCCGAAATGAATATCGAAATCCTTGAAAGTTGCCCTGTTTGCGAAGGAACCGGAAAGAGTAAACCAAGTATCATCTTTGTGGATGAAATTGAAAACAACCTTAAATACCTGCTTCTCGACCAAAACGAGAAGTCACTAACGGTTGCCGTTCATCCATTTATCTATGCCTATCTTACCAAAGGATTTATTTCTATCCGGCGTAAATGGGCATGGAAATACAAGAAACCAATCACGATTGAGCCAATGGCAAATTATCATATGCTTGAATACAAGTTTTTTAATAAAAACCACGACGAAATCAAGATTTGAACGTTGATGAACTGATTATTAACGTAATAATAACCTAAAATTCCCGGTTAGCCTTCAAGCTACCGGGAATTTTTCATGAATAATTTCTACTTTTGCCGATATGGAAATAGTATTAAGTGGTATAAGACCCACAGGAAACCTGCACCTGGGAAATTACTTTGGTGCTGTGAAAAATTTTATCAAAATGCAGGAAGAGAACAAGTGTTTCTTCTTTATTGCTGATTATCATTCACTTACAACACATCCGACCCCTGCTGATCTGCATGGTAATGTGAAGCAGGTGTTGGTTGAATATCTGGCAACCGGTCTCGATCCTGAAAAATCGACGATTTATATTCAGAGCGACTTACCTGAAATAGCAGAGTTATACCTCTTTTTGAATATGAATGCCTATATGGGAGAGCTTGAGCGTGTTACAACATTCAAGGATAAGGCACGCAAACAACCCGAAAACATCAACGCCGGATTGCTGACCTATCCAAGTCTGATGGCTGCCGATATCATCATCCACAAAGCCAATAAAGTGCCTGTTGGCAAGGATCAGGAACAGCATCTCGAAATGACAAGGACTTTTGCCCGTCGTTTTAACCGTATGTATAAAGAAGATTTTTTTCCAATACCAACTGCCTATAATTTTGGCGAAGAACTTGTGAAAGTTCCTGGTCTGGATGGCACTGGAAAAATGGGCAAATCGGAAGGTGAAGGCAATGCTGTCTTTCTGGCTGATGACCCGACAACCATTCGTAAAAAAGTGATGCGGGCATTGACCGATGCCGGTCCAACTGAGCCTAACCAGCAAAAACCAGACTATATTGACAATCTGTTCAGTTTGATGAAACTTGTTTCGACACCTGATGCTGTTGCTTTTTTCGATGAACAATACAACAAATGCGCGATTCGTTATGGAGACATGAAAAAGCAACTGGCCGAAGATATTATTGTTTTCACTGAGCCGGTTCGTCAACGTATCATTGAATTATCGGGTAATCCCGAATATTTGAGCAAAGTGGCCCGTATGGGAGCCGAAAAAGCCCATGAAAGTGCCAGAAAAACCATCAACGAGGTGCGTGAAATTATTGGGTTCAGGGCTTTTTAAGTGAAAAGAGAAGCTACTTTCCAATAAAAATGATATTCGGAACAATATGATTATAAAAGACATAAAAGAAAAAGGACCGGAAAGGGCAGTATTGGTTGGCCTCGCTACCTATGAACAGAATCGGGAAAAGGCGGATGAATACCTTGATGAGCTGGAGTTTCTGGTTGAAACTGCCGGTGGTATTGTTGTTCAGCGGTTTATTCAGGGCATTGACAGACCAAACAGCAGAACCTATGTGGGTACTGGTAAACTTGAGGAAATTGCTGCCTATGTAAAAGCTGAAAATATTGATCTGGTTGTTTTTGATGACGAATTGGGTGGATCGCAGATCCGAAATATTGAAGCAGAACTTGAATGTAAAATTCTCGATCGTACCAATCTGATACTGGATATTTTTGCCAAAAACGCCCGGACTTCCTATGCCAAAACCCAGGTGGAACTGGCTCAGTTACAATATATTTTACCACGATTGACCCGTATGTGGACCCACCTCGAACGCCAGCGTGGGGGAATTGGATTCCGTGGTCCGGGTGAAACCGAAATTGAAACCGACCGCAGGATCATCCGCACAAAAATCACTTTACTGAAAGAACGGTTGAAAGAAATTGACACGCAGCAATTTACGCAGCGTAAAAGTCGTGTTAATCTTATTCGTGTTGCGTTGGTTGGTTATACCAATGTTGGTAAATCGACGATCATGAATCTGGTAAGTAAATCGGATCTGCATGCCGAGAACAAACTCTTTGCAACACTCGATACCACTGTCCGCAAGGTGGTAATCGATAACCTGCCATTTTTATTAAGTGATACAGTTGGATTTATTCGAAAATTGCCTCATGGATTGATCGAATCCTTCAAATCGACACTCGATGAAGTGCGTGAATCGGATATTCTGCTGCATGTTGTAGATATTTCCCATCCTGAATTTGAATCACAGATCGAAACAGTGAATCAGACTTTGCAGGAGATTGGCGCTTCAGATAAAAAAATAATATTGGTTTTCAATAAAATAGATGCGTATCGCTATGAGAAAAAAGATGAAGATGATTTGTCACCGGTAACAAAACGGAATTTCTCGCTCGAGGAGATGCAAAAGCATTGGGTTGCGCAAACAAGTGCTACCTGCATATTCATATCCGCCACGGAAAAACAAAATTATCATCCTTTCAGAGAGTTACTCTACAAAGAAATAAAGGATATGCATGCCATCCGTTATCCATTTGATAATTTTTTGTACACGGTTGAAGAAGGCTAAAGTTCAAAGTTAAAAGGCTAAAGTATAAAGTTCGGAATCTGTTTATGAAAAAATTACATCTGATCGGATTGTCATTGTTAAGCGCTGTATTACTCAGTTTGGCATGGCCATCAAATGGTTTCGCTCCGCTCATATTTATTGCATTTGTCCCTTTGTTTTTTGTACATGATTTTATCGTAAATCAGGAAACAAAAACCAGAAAACTTTCAGTTTTCCGGATGGTGTACCTGAGTTTATTTGTTTGGAATGTTCTCACAACCTGGTGGATTTGGAATTCAACTGGTATCGGAGCCGCCGCAGCGATCATTCTCAATACCTTATTCATGACGACCACATTCTGGTTGTATCAAACCACCCGTAAAAAGCTATTCGGAAACAAGGGAGGCATGTATCTGCTGGTCTTTTTTTGGCTGAGTTGGGAATACCTGCATCTGAACTGGGACCTGAATTGGCCTTGGCTCAATCTTGGACATGTATTCGTTACCCGGCATACCTGGATTCAGTGGTATGAATATACCGGTGTCGCCGGAGGTACAGCGTGGGTATTACTGATGAATATTCTCGCATTCAACGCCACCAAAGCGGCTTTGAAAATTAATGAAAGCAAACGTCCGTTTTATATTGCGATCAGCGCATTTCTTGCACTCGGTATCATTCCGGTGATGATTTCAAAGCAGATGTATTCTACCTATGTTGAGACAGGTAAAGAAACCGAGATTGTGGTTGTGCAACCGAACGTAGATCCATACAATGAACAGTTTGAACTTGATCCGGAAAGTGTGATTGAGCGGAATCTTAGTCTTGCAGCAACAGCAATGACGCCAAATACTGACTTTGTACTAAGCCCTGAATCAGCCATTCAGGAGCAAATATGGGAAGAAAGGATGCAAAGTTCGAAAGCGCTCAGGCAGGTGCAGACTTTTGTAAAACAATATCCGCACGTTTCGTATGTGATTGGAGCCAGTACTTTTGGTATTGTGCCGAAAGGTCATGAAATGGACCATGCAGCACGGAAATTCCTGAGTTCAGACAGTTATTATTATGCTTATAATACTGCATTTTGCATTGATTCGACAAATAATTACAAACATTACCACAAATCAAAATTGACACCAGGCGTGGAAATGATGCCGTCATGGTTTTTCCTTCGCCCGCTGAAAAGTTATGCGATCAATCTTGGAGGCACTTTTGGCACCTTGAAGATTGACAATGAATACAGGGTTTTCACCAATGCCCATACTGGTGTTTCTGGCGCTCCACTAATTTGTTACGAATCGGTTTATGGTGAATTTGTCACAGGTTTTGTCCGCAACGGCGCCAATATTATTTTCGTTATTACCAATGATGGCTGGTGGGGAAACACTCCAGGCCATAAACAGCATTTCGATTTTTCGGTGTTGCGTGCCATCGAAACCAGACGATCCGTTGCACGGTCGGCCAACACGGGTATTTCAGCATTTATTGACCAACGTGGCGATGTCTATCAGAAAACACCTTACTGGGAGAAAGCCGTAATCCGTCAGAAACTCAGAACTAATGACAGGCTGACCTTTTATGTGAAACATGGCGATTACCTTTCACGTGCAGCCGTTATACTGTCAATAATTGCGGTGCTTGCTGCTGCAATACGGACTTTTATCAGAAGAAAAAAATCTGTGGTTTCGTAATGGAGTCAGTTACAAATTCAACTGAGCCAATCATTTATCTTGGCCCTTTTCAGGGAATTACTGATGTGTTTTACCGGAATTTGTTCAGACAGTATTTTGGTGGAATTGATAAATACTACACCCCTTTCTTTACCGGATTTGTTAACTTTTCGGCAGGAAGAGCAAGGATTTCTGAGATTGATCCTGATTTAAACGATGTTGAAACAACTGTTCCTCAGATTCTAAGTAAAGATGCAGAGGAGATTATTCATTTTGCTGAACAATGTAAAGTATTGGGATACAGTGAAATAAACTGGAATCTGGGTTGTCCTTATCCACGTGTCGCCAACAAAAAAAGAGGCTCTGGTCTGCTGTCACATCCTGATATTATAGAATCCATTTTCAGCAAAATGAATGGAAATCTAGCATTGGGATTGGGCGTTAAATGTCGTCTTGGCTATTTGTCGGTGGATGAATTCGAAAATCTTTTGCCGGTCTTTAACAACTTTCCTCTCACCGAGCTGACGGTGCACGCCCGTATAGGAAAACAATTGTATAAAGGTTCGGTGTATGAATCAGCATTTGTTCATTTGATTGGCAAAACGAAGGCAAATCTGGTATATAACGGTGATGTGTTTTCAGTGAAAGACTATAATCATTTCAACGAAACATTCGAATCGGTGCACTACTGGATGATTGGAAGGGGTTTGCTGGCCAATCCTTTTCTGGCTATGGAAATGAAAGGCCTGTGCAGATTGGATGATTCCCAAAAAAAGGAAACCGTAAGGAAATTCATGCACGAATTGTTTCAGATAAGGTTGAAGAATGCCAATGGCAACTTAAGTTCATTGGGACGGATGAAAGAGCTATGGTCGTATCTGGTATGGTCATTCGATTCACCACTTACGGCATGGCGATTGATTCGCAAAGCCCGGAACCTGGACGAATATGAAAGCGCAGTGAATGAAGTATTTTCAACACTGGGGTGGAAAGGATTTGGATTCGAATCAGATAGATCCTGGTAATCAGTGATTTGAAATAGCTTGTTGAATCGTACGTTTTTTTTATTGTATCTTTAGAAAAACTTTTCTGCAATGGCGCGACCGAAAGTAAATTTCAATATCAGTTACAATATGGTTGTATGGGCCATGGTAACTTTCTCAATCTTATTGGCCGGTGGTTATTTTATGATTTCGTATATCTATGAAATTCAGGATGATAACAATGTATTAATTCAGGAGAATGTAAAAAGTGCCGGTGTTGCCAAAGAGATAAAATTATCTTTATACAGCATTAGGGCTGCTTCTCTAACCTATCTTTTTGATCGCAGTCCTGAAAGAATCGCGGAATTACAGCAGAAACAGAATGAGTTTCTCATCATATTGGAGAAATTGAAGGAAACCGCCAATTCAACAGAAGCAGATATGTTGTTTCAACAGATTTCAGCCTTGTTTTCGAATTACCAGCAAACACTTAAGAATGCGCTTGAACTGCACAGAATCGGAAGGATATCACAACCCAACGCGCTCATCGTGCATGCCAGCAACGATCTGATCAAAACGATTGACGAAAAAGCAAATAGTTTTCTTGTTACCAACGAAAATGCCCAGGCAGAATTACGTAAGAGCATTTTAAAAAATGACGATCTCATCCGGAAAGCTACGACCACTCTGGGTATCGGAGGCACGATCCTGGGTCTCATTCTTGGCTGGCTTATTGCCCGCATCATCATCAATCCTATTTATAAACTTGTATTAAAGGTTCGCGATGCTGCCGGAAGCGAGATGGTTGAGCATATTCGCATGTCGCCGGGAAAAGAACTCGAAGAACTCGATCTGCATATCAACAGATTAATTGGCCGTATCAACAAGGCCCAGGAAGACTTGCAGAAAAACAGGGCATTGCTCGAACGATCGAATAAGTTTGCCGCCATCGGAAAAATTGCACCAGCCCTCGCGCATGAAATCCGGAACCCGCTCACCTCTGTTAAATTGTTGATATACTCAATGATGCAGGAGGAGGATATCGGCAAGGAACGGCTCCATGACTTTGAAATCATCACACATGAGATCAGCAGGGTTGAGGGGTTTCTGCAGAATTTTTTAAAGTATGCCCGGCCGGCTAAGCCGCAGCTGCAATCTGTCGAAATTGAACCGGTTATTCAGGAAGTTCTCTATCTGATGTCGGCACAGCTTAAACAGAATAATATCAAAGTGGTTGAAAATTATAACCCAAAAGGATTCAACATTATTCTTGATCCTGACATGATAAAGCAGATTCTGATGAATCTTATCCTGAATGCGCTTGAATCGATGGGCAGCAATGGAGAGTTGCTGGTTTCAACCAAAGTGAAACCCGATGATAATGGCACAAAATACCTGCAACTTTCGGTCAGTGATTCCGGCCCGGGCATCCCGAATGAAATTCTTGAAACATTGTTCGATCCGTTTGTGAAGGGGAAAGACCAGGGTATCGGGTTGGGACTATCCATTTCGCAGCGCATTGCAGAGTTGCATCAGGGATGGATCAGTGCCACGAATAACTCAGGAAAAGGAGCCACATTTACTGTCCATTTGCCGGTAAATCAATAAAATATGGAAATCAGAAAGATACTCATCGTTGATGATGAAGAGTTTGTAAGGTATTCGTTTAAAAAGCTTTTTAAAGACCCAGGTTACCAGATTTCGGAAGCTGCCAATGGATTGGAAGCGCTTTCACAAATTAAAAGCGTAGAACCTGATCTGGTACTAATGGACATTGAAATGCCCGGTTTAAGCGGACTTGAGACCATCCAGCGTGTTAAAGCTGCCCATCCTATGTTACCGGTGATTATCATGACGGCCTATGGTACAACAGAGCGTGTGATAGCAGCCATGAAATACGGTGCTTTCGAATACCTTGAGAAACCATTTGATGTCGCCCGTTTGAAAACAACGATTCTTGAGGCACTCGAAACAAAACGCTTCTCCGACGAGGAAAACCGCGTTGATATTCTCCCGGCTGATACACACTCCGGTGAACAGATTATTGGTTCGAGTTCGGCAATCAAGGAAGTGTATAAGATGATTGGGAAGGTGGCCGCAAGCGATGTAAGTGTACTGATCACCGGTGAAAGTGGAACTGGTAAAGAGCTTATGGCCAAGGCTATACATCGTTATAGTGACCGTTCTGACAAACCGTTTATCGCGATTAATTGTGCCGCAATACCAGATAGTTTGCTGGAGAGTGAACTTTTTGGTTTTGAAAAAGGTGCATTTACTGATGCTTCACATAGCAAAGAGGGAAAGTTTGAGATTGCCGATAAGGGAACGCTTTTTCTGGACGAGGTTGCTGATATGAGTCTCACCCTGCAGGCAAAGCTACTTCGTGTATTGCAGGAAGGTACTTTTGAACGGATTGGCAGTAATAAAACTGTAAAGGTGAGTGTACGCGTGATCTCGGCCACCAATAAAAATCTGGAAGCCGCAATCGCTTCCAAACAGTTTCGTGAAGATTTGTATTATCGGTTGAAAGTGGTAAATCTCACATTGCCACCTCTGCGGGTGCATCCTGAAGATATTCCCCAACTCACAAATTATTTTCTGTCGCGCTATTGCCGTGAGATGAAGATCCCGATGGTAAGTGTTCCCCCTGAAACCATGGAGCAGTTGCAACGAAATACCTGGCCCGGGAATGTACGTGAACTTGAGAATCTGCTTAAGAGAGCCTTGTTATTGAATAAAAACAACGTAATTACACCCGATCTGGTAACGGTGGCGCAACGCACATTGCCTCAATCAGACCAGATAATTTCATCGCATCCTTTTGCATCGATGATTCCTGAAAATCTGACTGCCTACGAAGGACGACTTTTTAAATTTGTCATTGATCAGGTTGAAAAGGAATTGATCGAAAAGGCGCTTGCCCACACAAGAGGCAATCAGGTGAAAGCCTCGAAACTGCTTGGTATTTCGCGTGCCATGCTGGTCGAAAGGATTGAGAAATATGATCTGAGGAATAGTATTGCAGAGTAATCAGGGGCATTTATTTATTCATCTTTCGCTCTTTATAATAGGTATCCAATTTAAAGATCCGCCCAATCTTATTCGCGATCACAAATACAGTGAAGATACCTGCCAATAATCCGGCGGACAGTATATAACATTCTGATGACATGACGATTCTATTTTGGTGACCTTAATTACGCAGGTTAAAACATAAAAATCAACAATGCAAAATTGCGCCGTAGTTTATAAGTGTTTTGAAAGGAATAATATGGTTTTTATAAAGATTTTATAAACCAAAATTGAATTCAAGTGACTTTATCAGCAAGTAAATAAATTGTGGCAATTCTGTCATTAACATCAACCGTATTATTTCAGATTGACCTTGCCGGAAAGAATAAACGGCAGGTAAATCTATTCAGGTTGTTTTTTGAGTTGATAGTATAAATGTGAAATAGTTCGCTTTTGTTTGTTTATCAAGCTGAAAATTAAAAGAATCTACTGAAATTTTCAGGATGATTCAAATCCGTTTCAAGTCTATACCAGGTCTATACCTTCTTCGGTTTAAATAGGTAATCAGACTGAGAAAATATAAAGATAAAAAAGCTGAAGTTTGTTCGATTGGTGAAAAGTGCGCCTGTAAATACCTTTTCCAAAGTTTGGAACTTTGGAAAAGGTATTAACAATATCGATGACTAAATTTGAAATTTATTTCAAAGGAGTTTTCCAATCTTTTTAACAGTTATCCTCAATGGTTCAACAGAGTGTTTAATAACAATGGTTCACTTTTTTAAAAAATTATAATCACGAAGCGAAATTGATTGTGATTTCAAAATCCAAATAGTTTTTCTAAGAATCATTAATAAGTCGTTGATGAAGTTGATTACTTTTGTGTTAAACCTAAAATTATGTCTGAAGAAAACCGCTTTATCGACCGTTACCGCACTGGTAATACACCCTGGGCACATACGCATCCCGATTTTAATCTTACAGAAACAATCAAACAAAGACAAATAGAACCATGCAAAGTTTTTGAACCCGGTTGTGGTCTGGGTGTGGAATCAATCTGGCTGGCACAACAGGGATTTGAAGTAACTGCTTCGGATATCTCTGGGCTGGCCATTGAAAAAGCGCATGAACTGGCCGGTCCGCTGGCAAAAAAAATGAAATGGGTTGTAATGGATTTAATGACTGATGATCTTCCGGAAGAAGAGTATGATTTTGTATTCGACCGCGGAGTTTTCCATACGTTCGATACCCATCCTGAGCGAAGTCTGTTAGCCCGTAAACTCGCTTTTTCACTCAGAGAAAACGGATTATGGCTTTCACTGGCAGGCAACAAAGATGGAGTGGCTGAGCGCACTGGTCCGCCATTGCGTACCGCATCGGATATTGTTTTGGCCGTTGATCCGTATTTTGAGATTATTTCATTGGAAGTAAGTGTTTTTGGCAATGAAGAAGCCAATCCACATAAGATCTGGCGCTGCCTTATGAAGAAAAGAAAGTGATTCAGGCCAATCAACAGACACGATTAAGTTTTTCAATACGCTTCTTGTCATTGCGTCTGATGCAGTTTTATCAAGCAAAATGCAACAGTTCAGATTTACTCAGTTGTACTTCTTGAAAGCTCAATCATCAATGCAATTATACTTCCTGTAAATCACCATTAAAACCATCTTTCAATCTCGTTTTTTATAATGTAGGTTTACAGACCGACCTTTCATACAACAAAATAGTATTGCAAGCCTCAATACGTATTTTTTGTTACCGCGACTATTGTTCCATAATAATCGTAATTCTTTAAACAAAAGTCAATCATGCTTGTTAAGCTTATTGAAATGGCCATGTGAGAACAATAATATCGGTCAATCATAATAAGGAACAGCGCTCATTTGGCCCAATTAAATAATATGTCTGAAAAAATAGTAGAAGTCAAAAAACTAGCAAAGCAATTTGGCAAACTTACCGCTGTTGAAGATGTGAGTTTTGACGTGTACCGGGGCGATGTTTTTGGATTTCTGGGACCAAACGGAGCAGGAAAAAGTACAACCATACGAGCCATGCTATCATTAATCACTCCATCTGCGGGTGAAATTTTCCTTTTTGGCAGAGAACTCCACAAAAACAGGAGTTACATCCTTTCGAAGATTGGTTGTATCGTTGAGAAACCCGATTTCTATAAATACCTCTCAGCTGAAAAAAACCTTGAGATTTTTGCTCGTATTTCAGGATCAACTGTTTCAAAGTCAAAGATTCATGAAATGATTGAATTTGTGGGTTTGAAAGGAAGAGAAAAAGACAAGGTGGGTCATTTTTCGCATGGAATGAAACAACGCCTTGGGATTGCACAGACCATACTGCATGACCCTGATCTGATTATACTGGATGAACCCAATACGGGCCTCGATCCGCAGGGAAGTATCGATATCCGTAACCTGATTCTGCAACTGAAGAATGAGCGAAACAAAACAATTCTGCTTTCTTCGCATATTTTGTCGGAGATTGAGATCATTGCCAACCGTATGGTGATTATCGCCAAAGGAAGATCCGTTGTGCAGGGAAATGTAGCCGAATTGCTAAACAAACAGGACCTTATTGTGTATTTTGAAGTAGATCAGACTGAAAAAGCGCGTCAGATTATCAGTCAGAAAAGTCAGGCAACGGTTATTGGAGACATTGAAAATAATGTAATCCAGTTGCAAATCGCGCATCAGGATATTCCACAGATCAATCACTGGCTCACCGAAAATGGTGTGAAAGTGTATGGGATTGATTCAAAACGAAAACTCGAAGATTATTTCTTAAAACTGGTAGGCAAAGATGTTCTGGAAAAGCACGTATAACGAATTCATAAAAATAGCCGCCAAGCCGCGTTCATATATCGGTCTGGCAGCAATCACAGCGCTGGTGAGCGTTATCCTTTTTGCCATGAAAGTGGATGGCCTTGCCTATATTTCTTTTATTACCGCCTCCTTTGAGCAAACACTGTCGTTTCAGGGTAACGTGCTCAATGGAAATTTGATGGCTTTTATTATTCTGCAAACACTGATCATTCAGATACCGCTTCTGGTTGCACTGGTAACCGGCGATCTGGTTTCTGGCGAAGCGGATATGGGTAGTTTGCGTATGTTGGCAACCAAACCTATTTCGCGTACCCAATTATTGTTGTCAAAGTTTCTGGCCGGAAATGCCTATACCTTGATTATTCTTTTATGGCTGGGCGTGATGGCGCTGGGTTTTGGCTGGTTACTGTTTGGTTCGGGCGACATGATGATTCTCAAAAGCAATGGTCTGGTAATTCTGCAAAGTGATGATGTTTTATGGCGGTTCCTGAGCGGATTTGTGATTGCTTATCTGGCTCTGGTAACCATTGCCACTTTATCGATCACACTCTCCTGTTTTACGGATAATTCTATCGGACCAATCGTAACAACCATGGCAATAATCATACTTTTTACGATCATTGGCACACTTGATGTACCTGTTTTTGATTCGATCCGGCCCTTACTTTTTACAACCCATATGGCTTCATGGCGAAGTTTTTTCGACGACCCTGTGCCAAAACAGGACATCATCAATTCAGTGGTAGTGCTTGTTGTGCATATTGTCGCACTGCTTGGTATTGCCCTGTTCAAATTCAATAAGAAAGATATTTTATCATGAAGATTTTCGACCGGACATGGAAGATGTTCGTAATTGCCTCTTTATTGCTCTCGTTTGTTGAGGTGGTGGCACAACAGACTCCCAATCAATTGTTACAGGATGTGCACAGAAAAATGATGAAAGTGCAGGATTATACTGTAGACGCCGGTATCAAAGCTGATATTCCATTGATTAAAATTTTACCTGTCAATGCGGTGATTTATTTCAAACAGCCAGATAATATCAAGCTGGAATCGAAAAGTATCGCGATTATGCCTAAGCAGGGATTCAGTGATGTAGCCAAAATAATTCTGGATTCAACTTCCTATACAGCAGTTGCAACCGGATTTGAAACCATCGGTACTGTGCAAACACAGATTGTCAGTGTGATACCGTCGGTTGATACAGGTGATCTGGTACTGGCCAAATTCTGGATTGATGCCTCAGTCAGTCTGATATTGAAATCGCAGCTTACAACCCGATCCAATGGCACCATGACAGTTGAATATTTCTATGGTGCGCAGGAGGCATTTGGTTTGCCCGACAAAATGATTTTTACTGTGGATGTGAAAAAATTTAAAATTCCAAAAGCACTTGCTACTGATCTTCACAACCAGCATAAGGTTCCGGAAGGGAACGATAAAAAGGACAGGAAAGGACAGATAGTCATTAACTTACAAAATTACAGAATCAATACCGGATTGAAGGATTCATTTTTTTAGGTCTTGAGATGCTTGTTGAGCATGTCAGTTATTTCCTGAATCTTCACGGGTTTTGAAAGATAATCATTACATCCTGCACTGATCGCTTTTTCGCGGTCACCAGTTAGTCCGTAAGCAGTCTGGGCAATGATCAGTATATCTTTATTGAATTCACGTATTTGTCTTGTGGCTTCATAACCATTCATTTCAGGCATTTTAATATCCATCAGCACCAGATCCAGATCAGGGTTATTGCGACAGGCCTCAACCGCCTCCATGCCGGTTTTGGCATGAAGAAACTCCCGGCTTATCTTTTGCAAGGCCAGTGTGATATATAAATCAGAAGTAGATTCATCCTCCACTACCAGTATTTTTAACTTTCTTTCCTTTTCACTGAAGTTATTTGTGATGCTTGAAAGGATTACCGGTTCTTCTTCTTCACAGTTATAAGGCATTGTAAAATAAAATGTTGAACCTTGACCGGGTTTACTTTCCATCCAGATTTTGCCTCCCAGCATTTCGATATAGGCTTTTGTGATGGAGAGCCCGAGACCAGCGCCTTGCAAAGCCTGTTTGTCTAAAATGTCAGCCTGAATAAATCGTTCAAAGATGGCAATCTGTCTGTCTTCAGCAACACCAATCCCGGAATCTTTTACATAAAATTCAAGGACTGAATCGTTTGTTGATTTTCCGGAGCCTGCCTTTTTAAATTTGTACCCAAATTTGATATGACCCTGGTTGGTGTATTTGATCGCGTTTTTCACAAGATTGGTTAAGATGGCATATAATTTTTCACGATCAGTAGTCAGATTTACTTTGTCTGTTGGCAAATCTGTAACAAATGTGAATTCGATGCCTTTTGTTTCCGCTTCGGGTCTGAAGAATGTATAAATATATTCAATTTGTTTGTTAATATTTGTTTTTGAGAGTGATAGCTCCATTTGCCCCGATTCGATTTTCGAAATATCAACAATATTATTGATGATATTGAGCATTCGGGCACCACTTTTCTCAATAATATAAATATAGTTTTTAAGTTCTTCACCCGTTAAACCGGGTTCTTTCAGCAGTTCGGCAAAGCCCAGAATACCATTCATGGGAGTTCTGATTTCGTGACTCATATTGGCCAGAAATGCCGATTTTAACCGATCACTTTCTTCTGCCTTAAGTTTGGCATTTTCCAGTTCATGCTGCGTACGGATCAGTTCTGTGATTTCTCTGCCGATTACAGCCAAAGCCTTACGCTGTCCGTTTGGGTAAAAGAGTGGCTTTTTTAAAACTTCATAAAATTTTCTTTCACCAGTATTTGTTGTAACAATTTCAATGCCTTTGGTCAGAGTACCATTCAACCACGAAACTTCATCCGATTTCATGCAGTTGATGAAAGCATCCTTATAAATCTCATGTGTATAGGATGCCAGCTCAGCGTCCGTTTTGCCAAAATAATCAACGTTTTTCAGACAGAACAGTTCAAGGTCGGCATCATTGGCCAGCAGCCACCTGCCATCCTTATCTTTATAGCAGATTATATCCGGAATTGAATTGATAAATGCCAAAAGTTTCTGTTCAGTTTCTTCGGCTTTGTCTTTTGCGATGATCAATTCTTCCTGATCCTTTTTTCTCTGGTAGGCAGCGCCAATTGTATTGGCAGCAGCAGCCAGAATTCTCTCTTCGGTAAGTGGCCAGATTCTTTCATTCAGGCAATCATCAAATCCAATGAATCCCCAGAATGTTTTATTGATGAAAACAGGTGCCACCAAAATGGATTTTATTTCCTGGGGTACAAGAAGTGCCCTTTCGGTTTCCGGAAAATCCTTGACAATACCTGTTATTACTTTTCCGGCAGACAGGTTCTCAAACCATCGCGGCAAAATATCAGTATATGAAATATTCTGTAATTCCGGATCATGAATAAGTGCTTCTACTGTTCCATCCGTCCATTCATGGCGCTGGCTGGTATACACTGTGTCGTTTTCGTTACTGCTGTGGTTCTGAAAAATATACACCCTGTTGGCCATGGTAGCTTTACCAATAATTTCGAGTGTTTTGAGAATGCTAACCTCCAGATTCTCTCCCTGTATTAAAACTGCAGTTGCTTTGGAAATGGCATCAAGTAAAATATCTCTTTTTATAATTTCTGACTCAGCTACCTTTTGTAGTGTAATATCGTGTGCACTTCCCACCACTCCGACCATTTTTCCGTTTTCATCATAGATCGGGCTTTACGTGCATCCAGAAATAGAAATTTGCCGCTTACATTGCCATATTCATCAAATCTTTCTGCCTTACCCGATTCAATTACCACGCGATCCGAATCCTGACATAACTCTCCGAAAGTGTGCCAGTCAGAACGATCCGGATGTTTCATCCTTTCGCGTTCTGCAAAGAACATATCAGTTTTACCGATGGGTTCATCAGTGTCTGATGCGTGTAACAGATTGTCACACATGGCTTTATTAGTAAATATATATCTGTTGTTGAGGTCTTTCGCCCATAACATATCCGACATATTATCGGCCATCAATCTGAACATGGCCGACATGGACTGGTAGCGTTGCTCACCCATCCGGATCTCATGCTGACTTTCTATCTTATCGGTGATATCACGGATAATTATCAGGCGGCTATGGGGCTGGTTCTTTATGGGTTGCTTGTTTATTTTAAATATTTTGACGTTGTTTTTCTGCTGAATTTCCAACTGTAAATCATTCTCAGTATTTATAACTCCTGAAAGCAACCGATCATCTTTCGCACCAGATAATTCAAGCGGAAATCCAAGAATATTTTTATTTTGTATCTCAAGAAACTTTAATGCTGCCCGGTTGATATCCTGCACCCTGTTTTGTCCGTCGATAACCAACATACCGTCGGATAAGGTCTCAACCAATGTTTCACGTGCGATTGGTACCAAATCGAGTAGGTAGGTATATATGAGTGCATAAATAAATATTGAAGCGCTCAGAATCATACTTACCGGAACCAAATCCAGTCCGGGAACAGGATTCAATCCGGTAACATAAAGGATGCCGGCAACCCATGGACAGAAACCAGCTATATAAACAACGATTCCCTGTCTTCGGAATGTTTGCTTATGATGAATGATGAAGCTGATAAGAAAGTAGGTTGCCAGAAGCAGCAAAAGATTGTTATACCCCATATAGCCAATCCAGAACCAGATACCGTGGTAGTATTCCATCATATTTGTTTCACTGGATATGGGCGAAAAACCGGACCACAATAACAAATGCTTCTCGTTTGTAAATGCGATCAGCAAACTTATCAGAGGCACAACAAACAAAAACAGGACACGACTGATTGTAATGAATTTTTCCTTTCCGGTGAACCGTAATACAAAAATCATGTAAAATACAGGTGTGGTAACTGCACCTAAATAGGCAAGTTTAGACCAGAATATTTTCAATTCTGCTGTTGCGGATGCTGTTTCAAACATGATAAAAAATGTCCAGATGCCGGCTGCAATAATTAGTCGCGTAAGTTCACGCGCAGCTTTAACCGATCGGCGTTGCCATGCCAGAAATGCCCCAAAGAATGATACCAGTGAGGTTACCAGGAACAGGATCGAATAAATAGTGAATATATAATTCATGTATTTTAGTGATTTTAGATATCTGTTTCAGTTTATTTTAACACAATCATGATTGTTGCTCATTCTATTCCAATTACATTTTATTCATTTCTGAACAATATATCATTTCGATTTCTCAAAGACAATATGATTTATTAAGGTTAAAGTATATTGATAATCAACGGATTAATTGAATATGTACTCCAACCTGATTTGACAAACGAATTTACTACTTTATTTTTCAGAATGGATTATTTTCTCTCAGTAAAGACAATAAACGGAGAAATCATTCATGGATCTCTCAATAAATCAGGTGTTTAAAATCAAGGGGATATCATTATCCACTCCCGATGGAAAATAGAAAAGCCAGGACTTTCGCTAATGTTTTCAGCTTTTCACAAGCTGTTGGTTTTCGCAAAGAACCTGATAGCATAATACCCTAAGCGAATGACCGTTTAGATTTGTGGTTTGGTATGCTTAAGAAATTAATTTTGAAGGACCATTTTGTTGTTACGAATGTTTTTTAATCAATCGTTTCAACCCAAATTGTGCAACAGAATATTTTATGAATTTTCGATGAATGGCTTTTTTCCTAAATATTTATCAATGGCCCAATGCGCTAAGTAAATCAATGGAGTTAACAAAATCGCCAGTGAAATTTTATAGGTATATTGCACAAGACCGACCTGCAGTACCTGTTGCATGCTCCAGTTGCCTAGTAAATAGAAGGCAATAAACAGAATTACAAAACTATCAATCAATTGGGAAATCACTGTTGAACCGGTTGCCCGCAACCAAAGTTTCTTGCTGCCTGTGATTCGTTTGATGTAGTGGAAGGCATAGGCATCGATCAGCTGACTCACCAGAAATGCTGTCAGCGAACCAACAATGATTCCCATTCCTGCCCTGAAAATACTGGTGTAAGCGAAGTTGATATCGAAGTGGCCTCCCGAAGGATCTGTATTATTGAGGTTTAGCCAGAATTCGGCAGGTGGGACTGCGGTGCCTGATAACACGATAACAAAAGCCCAGGCTATCATACCTGCAGTAATAAAACTGATTTTACGTACACCGGCTCTGCCAAAATATTCATTCACCAGGTCGGAAACTATGAAAACCAACGGCCAGATAATCACACCAACACTAAGATTGAAATCAAGTTTCTGTCCATTAAAAAACGGAAGCTGGGCAGGCATCAGACCAAGTAGTTTTTCGAGTGAAAATATTTTTACACCGGCAAATTCGGCCACGAGCGCATTCGTCAGGAATATGGAGGATAATAAGATAAAAAGCTGTTGTTTTCGGGTTGGATTATAATCAGTAATCATAGTGTCCGGACTTTAATTATTTGAATACATTTTAAACAAACAGTTTTTTACTTGTAAAGTTCAGTCTGACTGAAAACTGATCTATCTCAAAAGACCAGTTTAATGTCAATCAGTTCTTTAATATCCTGAATAATGGTTTCATCTTTTACATCAATCCTGATTCCACGTCCTTCAGCATACACTTTCGCTTCCTGGAGTTCCGCTTTTATTGTTTCCGGGATTTTACTTTTCATGATCCTGTCGGTTGCTTTTTGTCCGAAGACAAATGCGACCCTGAAATATTTCTCGCGAGGCAACAAATAAATGATTGCCCGCTTTTTGTCCTTTATCCTGAAACTCCAGCCATACTTTTCACCCGGAAAACTCCACTCCTCCTTTGTATCGGGATTTTTTTGGTTAACATACGTTTTCAATGAGTGCCATAAGTGGTACGTGTTTTCCAAAAAACCACTTAGTTTTGTTTCATCCGGAAAGGAATCCTTATCAGGAAAACAACTTTTATCCATAAATGTGGTATTTTCTAAGTATTAATGATCTGTAAAACAAACTATTAAAAAAATATTCTGAAACAATAATTAACAAAAACTGATACTAAGTTCGTAATTAAATTCTTGCTTTTAAACTTCTAATCATAATCGAATGATTTTTTCATCAGACCTTCAATATGACAGGGTTAGGCATATATACTCATCAAACCCTGATTACAGAATATTTGTTTCACCACAATATATACCAAGTGATGTGATAGCAATTAAATAAAGCTGTAAGGATTTTAGTCAATATGTATTTTTTTAATACAATGGCTAAACAAAAAATAGAGGCAAAAAATAATATTAAATTTTATTACATTGAATATCAATATAATAAATAATTTATAAAATCTTTGGCACGCTGATTGATATAAGGAGTGCAACAATGAAAATATTCGTTGAATTTATTAATAATTATTACTTAACCCAAAAATGGAGATTAAAAAAATGAAAAAGAACCTGATGTTGACCCTGGCTGCTTTTGCTGTTTTGACCCTTATGTTCACCAGCTGCGCCAAACCACCTGAAATGGAAGTTACCAACGCTAAAGCTGCTATCGAAGCTGCTAAAGCTGCTGAAGCAGAACGTTATGTTGCCCCACAGTTTAAAGCTGTTACCGATTCATTGAATGTTGCTTTAACTGAAATTGAAAACCAAAATTCAAAATTTGCTCTTTTCAGAAGCTACAAAAAAGCTACCGCTACTTTGGCTAACACTTTGACTTTAGCTAACACAGTAAAAGAAAATGCAGCTATCCGCAAAGAAGAAGTTAAGAATCAGGCACAACAAACTTTAGCTGAAACTACAACTTTAGTAAGTGAAGTTAAAGAACTTATCACCAAAGCCCCTAAAGGCAAAGAAGGAAAAGAAGCCCTTGAAGCAATCAATAGCGACTTAGCACTTGTTGAAGCTTCTTTAGCTGAAGTTTCTACTCTGATCAACAATGGTGATTATTTGACAGCTGTTGACAAAGTAAAAGCTGCTAACGATAAAGCTGCTTCATTGAAAGCTGAATTAGAAGAAGCAATTGCTAAAAAAAGCATGCGTAAATAATTTTGCCTAATTTCGTCCCATGAAATTTAAAATTTCTCAATGGGTATGATAATAAAAATAAACTAAATTAGTTTGTTTACAAAAGACCTCGGTAATGCGCTTAGCTTACTGAGGTCTTTAGTTGATTAATAAACAGCCAGGAAAAAATGGGAAGAGCAATCAGAATAATAAAACGCACTTTTTTCACAATCATCATAGTAGGGCTCCTGACTGTAGCCACTATCGGGATTCTTATATTACTTTCACCCAATCCGCCGGTCGAATCACTGACCCTCGCTCAGGCCGAAATTGGCCGTGCCAAGGATGTGGAAGCCCAGAAATATGCCAAACCTACCATTGAGGCGGCTGAAGATCTGGTAACGCAGGCTCAGTTCGAATGGAAGGTACAAAACCAGAATTACGCATTCCTCCGTGATTATGGTAAGATGTTGCAACTCACCAAAGCAGCCATAGAAAAAGCCAAACTGGCCACCGAAACTTCTCTCCAGTTAAAAACAACAATGCATGCTGAACTAGGTGCCAAGTTGAAATCGGTAGATGAGAAACTCAAACATTTTGACGAGAATTACGCTCATCTTCCACTTAAAGGAACCACACGACAAAACTTCACAACCGCCAGGTTGCGTTATGTTGAATCGAAAGAAGCTTTTGAACGTGGTGCATATAAAGATGTTGGATTTAATCTGGATGTCGCAAGTCAGCTGATCACCAAATCTGTCAAGGATGCACACAGTTAT
>CAJBPB010000124.1 GCA_903957365.1 uncultured Bacteroidota bacterium | reverse complement strand
TATCATCCTGCTTTTTCTCATCTCTCGAGAAAATCCGGATTTCTTTGATGTCTGAATCTAAGAAACGATCCAAAACCGCATTACCAAATGATCCGGTACCTCCTGTTATCAAAAGGGTTTTATTGAACAGGAAAAACTGGATTGGATTCATATTTGGGATGGCTTAAACTGGGATAGTCCAAATGCCACTGAATACAAAGTTTATGGTACACCAACTATTTTTTTATTGAATGAAAAACACCAGATAATCGCAAAACCAATGACTTATCCAGATCTTGAAAAATCACTAAATAATTGATTAATAAATATTTAGTTTTATTTTTTCAACTTCTTTCTTCTAAAAAAATAGTTGTAATTTTGACCAAATTGAATTATTCAATATCATGACATTCTCACAAAAATTATACATTCCGATCCTTATACTTGTATTTTTACTTATCAAGACTGGTTATTCTCAGACACTTAGCTTAGAAGAACAATGGGTAGATTCTGTTTATAACAGTTTAAGTCTGGACGAAAAGATTGCGCAGTTGATGGTCGTCAGGGCCAATCAATCAGGCGAAGTGTATGATGAAAAAGTGACCGGATTTATTAAGAAATATAATATTGGTGGTGTTACTTTTTTTAAGGGGAATGCTACCGATCAGTTGAATAAAACGAATCAATGGCAATCAATTTCTAAAACACCTTTACTTATCACAATTGATGGAGAATGGGGATTAGGAATGCGTTTGAGCAATACAATCAGCTATCCTTACCAGATGACACTTGGAGCGATCGAGAATGACAGTCTGATTTATGAAATGGGAACTCAGATTGCCGAACAATGCAAGCGCATGGGAATTCATTCAAATTTTGCACCTGTTGTGGATGTCAATAATAATGCGGCAAATCCTGTGATTGGGATGAGAAGTTTCGGTGATGTTCCTGCAGCTGTTGCGAATAAGGCTTCAATATATGCAAAGGCATTGAAAGATAACGGTATTATCGCCACCGCCAAACATTTTCCTGGACATGGTGATACGCAAACCGACTCTCACAATGCACTGCCAACAATTACCGGAGACCGCAAGCATCTGAACGAAAATGAATTATTGCCTTTCAACTATATTATCCAGCAAGACATCGATGGTATTATGGTCGCTCATCTGAATATACCGGCGCTTGACGATTCATCCAGGTTACCTTCTACCCTTTCAAAAAAAATTATTACCGGACTGCTTAAAGAAGACCTGGGTTTTTATGGCCTTATTTTTACAGATGCCCTTGATATGAAAGGAGTAACCAACTCAATCCCATCTGGTCAGATTGAGTTAAAAGCTTTAATCGCAGGTAACGATGTTCTTTTGCTTCCGGCTGATGTTCCGAAAGCGATTCAAACAATTAAGTCAGCCGTCGATTCAGGGCAGATATCCACTTTACGTATTGAAGAAAGTTGCCGGAAAATTTTGACTTATAAATATCGTGCCGGATTAAATACCTGGAAGCCTATCAATAACGAAAATCTTTTACTTGATCTTCAAAAAACAGAATATCAATCACTTGTAGCGGATTTATATAATAATGCACTTACCTTGATCCGTACAGACAGTACATTACCACTGCTTACTGGTACAAAACTTAAAATTGCAACCCTGGCCATCGGGAACAGCAAAATTTCTGAATTTCAGCGAGATATCACTGTTAACGGTTTAATTGTAAAACATTTTTACTTACCTAAAAAAGCGGATGCTGCTAAAATTGCCTTACTGAAAAAGGAGCTTGCAAAATTCGATCTGGTGATCGTAAGTGTTCAAAACACCAATATCCTTGCTGCAAAAAACTTCGGAATCGAAGATCAGGCAATCCGGTTTATGAATGAATTGACAAAAACCAAATCAGTATTTTTCAATCTATTTGCCTCGCCTTATGCTTTGAATCTTTTTAAGGTTAATAGTAATTATAAATCTATTCTGATTGCATATCAGGATAATCAACTTACCGAAAAGGCTGCTGCTGAGATAATTATTGGGAACGCCACAGCAAAAGGCCACCTTCCCGTAGGTATTAACGAATCTTTTCCAACCGGATCAGGTATTATCTGTTCCGTTAAACTGACAGAAAACCTTCAATCAAAAAAACAAGCTATTGATAATCTCTTTATAAAAAAAATAGATTCATTTGCTTATGAAGGGATTGAAAAAAAAGCCTATCCCGGTTGTCAGATTGTTGCCATGAAACAGGGTGAAATTATTTTTCAGAAATCGTATGGTTTTCACACGTACGAAAAAACTGATTCCGTTAAGAACACAGATTTGTATGATCTTGCCTCTTTAACAAAAATGCTTGCTTCCACATTGGCAATCATGAAGTTATACGAACAAAAAAAAATCAGTCTGGATGATACACTTGGCAAATTCTTTCCATATCTGATTGGCACCAATAAATCGGGATTGAAAATCATTGATTTAATGACACACCAATCAGGGCTTGATGGATGGATTCCTTTTCATCTGCGAACGTTCAACGAATTGGGACCTGATCCCGAACTTTACAGCAACAATCTGGACTTAAATCATCCGGACCGTGTTGCAGAAAACCTGTTTATAGTAAGAACCTTCAGAAATGAGATTTTCTCGCAAATTGCAGAAAGCAAGATGAAGTCGAAGGAATACAGGTACAGTGATCTGGGTTTTTATTATATCCCTGCGATTGTTGAGCTGGTCTCAAACAAAAGGTTTGATGTTTTTGTTGACGAAAACTTTTTTAGTTTACTTGGACTTAAATCTACATGCTTCAGGCCATTAACAAAATTTCCAAAAGCGAGGATAGTGCCAACGGAACTAGATAATGACTTCCGTCATCAATTGCTGCAAGGCGATGTTCACGATTATGGAGCTGCACTTTTGGGCGGAATATCAGGCCATGCAGGTTTATTTTCAAATGCAACAGAGGTTGCCATTATTATGCAACTAATTATAAATGAAGGCGTTTATAATGGAATACGAATATTTGAGGCAGAAACAATTAAGAAATTTACATCATCCCCATTTACAGCAAATAAAAACCGGCGTGGAATTGGCTTTGATAAACCACCATTGAACGAAAATGAACCTCGTATGCCAGCCCCTTCAGCTTCGCCAAATAGTTTTGGACATTCAGGTTTTACAGGCACTTTTGCATGGGCTGATCCCGAAAATCAATTGGTGTTTGTTTTCTTGTCAAACCGGATTCATCCCGATGCAACGAATCCAATGCTTAGCAAACTGAATACACGTACAAACATTCATGAAATGTTTTACAAGGCTCTTAAAAGTCACGCTTTAACTCTGTCAAACTAGTCTATGCATTTGGTTGTTAATAAAATAAAGTCAGAAAGCAAAGTAAACAGAAATCTCTTAATTACTGTTTTACTGAATATTTTCATCTCAATCGCAGAACTGATTGGAGGAATTCTATCGAACAGTCTCGCTTTAATTTCAGATGCCATCCACAATTTCAGCGACGGACTTGCCATCGCAATTACTTATGCCAGCCAAAAAATAAGTAACAAACAATCCAATCAATCGAATACATTTGGTTACAAACGCATTCAGATTCTGTCTGCACTTTTCAATGCAGTAACCTTAATCGCGATTTGTATATTCCTATTGTTCGAAGCATATCAACGATTTCTCAATCCTGAACCTGTTCAAAGTGTTCCTATGTTTATTGTTGCCTCCATCGGATTGATTGCCAACATTATAGGAGTATTTTTATTAAAAGATTTTTCTTCAGGGAATCTCAACATCAAAGCAGCTTATCTTCATTTGATTGGAGACAGTCTTTCTTCAGTGGCAGTAATCACAGGAGGCTTACTTATATATTTCTTTGATATTCAATGGATTGATCCTTTAATAACTGTTTTAATTAGTCTTTATATTATAAAAGAAACCTATCATATTTTAGCTGAAACGTACTATATTCTCATGCAGGCTTCACCTAAATCAATAGATATCAATTTGATAAGTGAAGAAATAAAATTAATCCCGGGTGTTAAAAACATCCACCATATTCATGTTTGGAGCCTGACAGATCAAATGATTCATTTTGAAGGTCATATCGAACTTTCAGAAGACATGAGAATCAGTGAAAGTCAGGATATTTATTGCAAGGTTAAAGAAATACTAATCCATAATCATGGCATTCAACATATCACACTACAGGCAGAATTTAATTTTTGTCAGGAAAAACACTTAGTTTCACCAACACATCTTTGTTAAATCAATATAATTATGAAATATAAAATTACTTCTTGGCAACTTTGGGCTATTTCATTTATCCTTATGCTTGCATTAGCTGTTTACCAGCGTACTACAGGTCCTACCTATCCTGTTCGGGGAAAAATTGAAATTGCAGGGATTAAATATACTTATAAGTTGTTGCGTACCCATGATACAAAAATTGATGCACCATTCGAGATGAATGTACCAGATAATGTGACAGGTAAATTAAAATATAAAAGATTTAAAAGCAATGATAACTGGACCAGCGTCACAATGCTGCCGGAAAACGGAATGATTAAAGCACAAATACCACATCAACCTGCTGCTGGTAAGGTTGAATATGAAATAACACTCACCGATGGTTCAAAAACTTATGCATTATCTGACGAACCCGTAATTATCCGCTTTAAGGGTGCTGTTCCTTCGTATATACTTATACCACATATCTTCTTCATGTTTTTTGCGATGGTATTCAGTATCAGAACCGGTTTTGAGGCTCTTTTAAAAAGACACAATACATATCTTTTTAACATGGTAACCATGTTATTATTTCTTGTTGGCGGACTAATTCTTGGACCGATTGTTCAGAAGTATGCTTTTGATGCTTATTGGACTGGCTGGCCATGGGGACACGATTTAACTGATAACAAAACCATTATCGCATTTGTTTTCTGGCTCATTTCATGGATTATCTTGAGAAAAAACAAAGAGAACAGAGTTTGGCCGATCGTAGCCACCTTTGTTATGCTGGCTGTTTATCTTATTCCTCATAGTGTTTTAGGTTCAGAAATTGACTATACAAAAACTGGTTCAACACCAAATAACGAAATTAAACAATGACATTGTCAATTATTATCATCACTGCTTTGATCTCAATAATTGCTTTTAGCAACCATGATATTTTCAATCAGTTGAAATTTAATGCATGGTTGATAAAAGATAAAAACCAGAGTTGGCGCTTCTTTACTTATGCATTTGTACATGCAGGTTGGTTTCATTTATTGATTAACATGTTCGTATTGTGGTCGTTCGGGCAATTGGTTGAGCAAAGCTTCACTTTAATTTTTGGTTTTCCGAAAGGACTGTTATACTATGTTTTGCTGTATATAGGAGGGATTATTTTCGCGACACTTCTGGACTTTGGAAAGCACAAAAACGATCCCTTTTATGATGCTGTCGGTGCATCAGGAGCTGTTTCAGCAGTTGTATTCTCAAGCATCATTCTTGCACCGGATAATACCCTCATTGTTTTTCCAATACCCTTTCCTTTGCCCGCATATGTTTTCGGTATTTTGTACCTGATTTATTCTGCCTATATGGGAAAACAGGGAAAAGACAATATTGGTCATAATGCCCATTTTTTTGGTGCTATTTTTGGGATATTTTTTACAATAATTTTGAAACCAGCGCTATTCCAGCACTTTATTTCAAGATTATTTTGAGTTTAGTTCATTTCCGGATTAACAGGAAAACGATTCCATAATTCATAATCGGAACCTAGTTGACTAACAAAATGAGACCACATTTTGCTGTGCTTTGTATTTAGAAGTTTACTCACCGATGTCTTAGTAACAACCCAGGAGTTACGTTCCAGCTCATTGTCTAACTGATTGGGTTCCCAACCTGAATAACCCATATAAAACCTGACCTGATCTGAAGTAATTTTACCAAGAAGTATTTGATCTTTAATAGATTCCAGATCTCCACCCCAAAACAGACCATCCATGATTTCAATACATCCTTCTACCTGGTCACCTAATGTGTGCAAAATGAACATATTGTCAGGTTGAACAGGTCCACCAATATAAACTGTTGCATCGAATTGAGGAAAATCACTGACGATATCATTGAATTTTTCCGAAACAGGTTTATTCATTATCAAACCAAAAGTTCCCTCAGGGTTATGTTCAATCAGCAAAACAACAGATCGGCCAAAATAGAAATCATCCATAAACGGCTCGGAAAGTAATAATCTGCCTTTACCGGGAGCGAGTTCATTCTTTTTTATAATGAGTAGTTTTTCAATATCCATTTTTTCGAGGTTAAATCTTTATAAACCTGCCTATTAATCGCTACTTTTGTCACACAATTTCAATTCAGATTCATTTTGATGACAAAAAATAACACATCTACTTTCAACAAATTACGTGCCCGGTTTCCATTTCTGACTTTTCAAAGTTATACTTTCCGTAAAGAAAACGGCAACATTTTTATAAAATTTTTATTCAATTTGTCGGATATCTATCAATTCGAACCGCAGATTGAAATTCCTGAACGTAGGTTTTTTGATCAAAAGCATACCTCAAACGAAGAACTGGAGACTTTTATTTTCCAGATCGGTATGATCGAACTGATAAGTTACTGGAAATGTGCCTGTCCGTCCAATGTAATTATCAAACCATTCCATTTGAACGAAGAACAGATTTTGTGGTGGAAAAATCTCTATTTTAATGGTTTGGGCGAGTTTTTCTATCTGAATGGTATTGAAACCGAAAGAAATTCATTCATGAATATTGTTTCAGAATCAGACAGAGTGTTTACTAAATCTGAACTAAAACTTAAAGAAAAAGTATTGGTCCCTATTGGTGGTGGAAAAGACTCCATTGTAAGTCTGGAGTTATTGAAATCCAACAATATGAATCTTATCCCGTTGATCGTTAATCCGCGGGAAGCCACAACAAAAAGTGCTGAACTGGCTGGCTATACGCCTGAAGATTGTATTATCATCCTTCGTAGCATCGATCCTGTTCTGATCAGATTGAACGATGAAGGCTTTTTAAATGGTCACACACCATTTTCTGCTTTACTGGCATTCATTACAGCCTTTGCGGCCATTCTGACAGGTTCAAAACATATTGCACTATCCAACGAATCAAGTGCGAATGAAGCTACAGTTGCTAATACAAATATCAACCACCAATACAGTAAATCACTTGAATTTGAGAGCGATTTCAGGCAATACAGCCAATCCTATCTTCATGGCGAACTAAACTATTTTAGTCTGTTAAGACCATTGAATGAACTACAGATTGGAAGCATATTTAGTCGTAATAATTTGTATTTCAAAACATTTAAAAGCTGTAATGTTGGAAGTAAATCCGATATCTGGTGTTGTAACTGCCCAAAATGTCTTTTTACATTTTTAATGCTGTCACCATTTCTTTCGACACAGATAATGAATCAGATTTTTGGCAGATCAATCCCTGACAATGAAAAACTTATTCCTGTTTTGAAAGAGTTACGTGGATTAAGTGATACCAAACCATTTGAGTGTGTTGGAACGGTTGAGGAAGTTGAAGCTTCGATTCAATACTTGCTAAGCAATCATCCTGATTTAACCCATTCAAAACTTTTTAATGGTATATCAGTTTATTCTAAAAACGCTGACTCGAATATGAAAATCCTTTTAACAAATTTTGACGAAAATCATTTTTTACTCCCCAATTTTGAAAAAATCGTAAAACTTGCTCTGTATGTTGAATAAAATCATCGAAATCTTGCGTGACAAAAAAATTCTTATTCTCGGATTCGGACGGGAAGGGAAATCAAGTTTTCAATTCATTAACAAGCATTTAAAAGATACGTGTATTGGAATTGCTGATGCAGATTCTAACGCATTTGAAAGCATTTCAGAGACTGACCGTCAATCAGTTGTCCTTTATTCAGGCGAAAAATACCTCGATTCCATTCTGTTGTATGACTTTATAATCAAATCACCTGGGATTTCACTCCTCGATATAAATACAAATAATAAAACAATCAGTTCGCAAACTGATTTATTTATGATGGCTTTCTCCTCACAAACCATTGGTATTACCGGAACGAAAGGAAAAAGCACAACCACAAGTCTGATTTTTCATTTATTGAAGTCGAACGAACTTGATTGCGTTCTGGCTGGTAATATCGGAATTCCATGTTTTGATATCATTTCAAATATCAATGACAAAACCTGGGTTGTTTATGAATTGTCGGCGAACCAACTCCAAAGCATCCAGCATTCGCCGCATATTGCTGTTTTATTAAACATTTTTGAAGAACATCTTGATCATTTCGGGACTTTTGAAAAATACAAACAAGCAAAATACAATATTTGTAAATTCCAAAATGAGGGTGATATTTTTGTTTGTCACCGCGATTTTCTTCCTGAACTAAGAATTCCCCACGAAATGCTTCTTCAATTTCCGTTAGGATTACTTAGTGGTAATGAGCAACCGATGCCTATAAAAGGGTCACATAACCGTTTAAATATGGAAGCTGCTTTACTTATTGCACATGCCATTGGTATTGATATGAAGCAGGCAATTCTTAATTTACAGACTTTTAAGGGATTACCTCACAGACTCGAAATTATCGGAACCATCAGCGGTGTTACATTTATTAACGACAGCATTGCAACCATACCGGAAGCAACAATCGCAGCACTTGATACCATCGATAATGTCGATTTCTTATTGTTGGGAGGTTTTGATCGTGGAATCGATTACACAGTGCTGATTGAATACCTGCTTGAAAACCCAGTTGCGAATATACTCTTAACAGGAAAAGCCGGCGAAAGAATTTTAAAAATGTTGAACAGATTCAATATTGATAGCCAATTATTGGTGTACCATTCTATGGATGAGGCATTTGAGATTATAAAAACAAAATCAAAAAACAATTCAGTTTGTTTGCTTTCACCCGCAGCTGCGAGTTACGATAATTACAAAAACTTCGAACATCGGGGTGACACTTTCAGACAATTGGCTCTTACTTTCAGCAAATAATCAGTTTTTCATTTTTAATAGTTAAAACTTTGATTATTATATATTTACCTATTATTTTTTCGCCAAAAATCCTTTTCGATCAGGTCTGCACCCTGCACCGATTTTCGACACCAATCCAATAACAAATGATTGTGTTCCTGATCGGTCAGTTGCCATTTAACAGCAGAATTATGAAGCCTTTGTGTTAATGTATAAAGAAGCAATGCCGCTGAAACACTGATATTATAACTTTCAGTAAACCCAAACATTGGAATTCTGATAAAAGTATCGGCCTGATCCAACACTTCTTTCGAAAGTCCATGTTTCTCAGTACCAAAAAACAATGCTACTGGTTTGTCGAGAGGCAATGACTCAGGAGAATGATTCTGAACATGGGGACTTGTCGCAACGATTTGATAACCTGAATTCTGTAATGCATTAAGTGCATCTTCCGTATTATGTTTCGTTTTGTTAAATTTATGCAGATACAACCATTTAGTACTACCTAAAGCTACGTCTGGATTTACCTCATACTGATATTTGTTTTCAATAATATGAATTTCCTGAACACCTGTAAGGTCGCATGTTCTGAGCACCGCACTGGCGTTTTGCGACTGGTATATATCTTCCATGACCACTGTAATATGTCGTGTCCTGTATTTTAATACTTCTTCAAATTTTGCCCTGCGGTTATCCGTTAAAAATTGTAAAAATAAATTCAAAAGACGTTGGTCGAATTGACTCTCAAAAGCTGACATATCAAAACTATTTGTATTTATACTTTAAATTTTCAATTATTTTTGCTCAGGCAAGGAATACAATTCAGGCATAATTTGCTTTGGTTTCGGAGAAACTACTGGTTTTATTTCAGGTTTTTCATCTCCCATTGTTATCTGAATCAATTCGTCAATGCCTATAAGCCGGTAATCAGCAGGAGGTTCAAAAAGTGCAGGTGGAATTGAAATCTCTTTCATCGAATCAACCAATGTAACACTTTCTCCTATATCAGTTTGTAGCACAGATTTCATTATAAATCCATTCTGCATCATTGTAAACCATTCTTCACTGGTTCGGTAATAGGAAACAACAGAAGGTTTGGTAAATATTTTGGTCATTTTTGCAATCTGTCTGATATCATCAGCACTATATGGTTTTACCATCTCAGTGAACCATACTTTTTCATACACAACGGTATCAATTTTAACATCATAACCTATTGAATGATAACCTGATAAACTTAAATCAATCCCGTTTTTATATATTGAAATATGATTTGGCAAATGGTGCATATTTGTGTCAGAGTTCATTGACAGCATAATCTTTTCAAATTCCGTTTCAGCAGTTTCCCGCTCCTGTTCAGGTAACTGAGCAATTGTAGTTCTAAGTTGAATCGCTACCGCAGAAATAAAAGCAGACTTCAAACTATCGTGATTTCCTTTCCAATAACACATTTTCTGAGGAAAAACGAGTGTTATTTTCTCTAGTTTTAAATCAAGAATAAATATTGACTGGGCATTTTCAATCCTCATCAATTCATTCTGAATAAAAGTCGATTGATAGGATGAATTTCCAAAACGATCTTCACTTTTTTCGACGATATACCACCCTTTATTGGCTGATACAGCACCTGAAAACAAAAAGGAGAAAGATAATAGTAAAAAAATACACCATTGATTTATACAATTTTTTGAATCAGATATAAACTTATCCAGCCATTTTATAAAAAAAACAATCATTATGTTACTCACTTTGAGGATATTCATAGCTTATTTCCCTGTCAATCAATATTAAATGAATTATTTACTTGCTTATGGTGCTAATTAAATGAAAAAAACTACTTTTGCACTTCAAAATTAAGAGATTATGACCAATAGCAAAGGTACTGAAAAAGCTGACGAAAGAATTGAAGTAGTTGAATCAGCTCTAAGTAGAACAGAACAATTTATCGAGAACAATCAGAAACCGATGATTTTCGGTGTGTTAGTGATTGCAGCCATTGTTTTCGGATATTTCGGTGTCAACCGTTATTTTCTTGAACCAAAACAAAAAGAAGCCCAGGTTCAGATGTTTATGGCCGAAAAATATTTTCAGTCTGATTCATTACAAAAAGCACTTTATGGTGACGGTAACAATTTAGGTTTTATTGACATCGTGGATGAGTATGGTTCAACAAAAGCAGGTAATCTGGCATCTTATTATGCTGGTATATCACTGTTAAAAAAAGGCGAATATAATGAAGCAATCAAGTATTTAGATAAATTCAGTAGCGATGACCACATTCTGGCAGCAATGGCAGTCGGTGCAAAAGGTGATGCATATCTGGAATTGAATCAAAATGAAAAAGCGGTTAGCCAATATCTTAATGCCGCCAAAACAAATGTAAATGAATTCACCAGTCCAATGTTTTTAATGAAAGCCGGGAATACCTATGAAATTATAGGAAAATTTGAGGATGCAGTTAAAGTTTATGAACAGCTTAAGGCTGATTTTCCAACTACAACTGACGGACGCAATGCGGATAAATATATCGGACGTGCCAAAGCAAAAAGCGGCAAATAGGAATTAAAATATTTTTACTTAAAAAAACCTGATTCTCAAAGAGTCAGGTTTTTTTTATTTTTGCAAACTATGGATAACAATAAAAGAATAATTTTTTTCGGAACGCCTGAATTTGCTGCTGAACAACTAAAAAACATTATTGAGAAAGGTTTTGAAGTAGTTGCAGTAGTCACAGCACCTGACAAACCGGCTGGAAGAGGAAAAAAACTTCAACAATCCGCTGTAAAAGTGATGGCGAAAGAATTTAATCTTCCAGTTTTTCAACCTGAAAAACTGAAGGATGAATCATTTATTAAGTCTATTGAATCATATCAAGCAGCCGTTTTTATTGTAATAGCGTTCCGCATGCTACCCGAAATGGTCTGGAGAATGGCTAAACTGGGCACTTTTAATCTTCACGCATCTTTATTACCAGATTACAGAGGTGCTGCTCCAATCAATCGTGCGATAATGAATGGAGAAACAGTAACCGGACTAACTACCTTCTTTATTGATGATAAAATCGATGAAGGAAATATCATCCGACAACTTACAATGGAGATCGGTGCAAATGAAACTGCAGGTGAATTGCATGATCGTATGATTGAAAAGGGTAAAAATCTTGTAATCAATACATTGAATGAAATATTTGAAAATTCTATCCAAACCAGAAAACAAACTGATATTATTAAATCAGATTTTTTGTATAAAACCGCACCAAAAATATTCAGAAATGACTGTCAAATAGATTGGAAGAAGCCTATTGGTGTTATTTTTAATCAGATTCGCGGACTCTCCCCCTACCCTACAGCATTTTCAACAATCACTTCCTCACAAAATCAAAGGCTTGAACTTAAGATTTTTGAGACACGAATTGAATTTACAATACCTGATGAACCATTTTTCAGCATCCAAACTGATAATAAAAAATTTCTAAAGATTGCCCTTCCAGAGGGATATTTACATTTGACGAAAATTCAACAATCGGGGAAAAAATCACTTGAAATTATTGAGTTTCTCCGTGGATTTCAATTTTCAGGTGAATGGAAAATATTAGACGAAAAAAACGATTAATGATAGTTTAACAGTTTTGGTTATCATAGATTTAGCAATAAAATGGCTCTATTTATTAACAATACAGCAGTTTTATTAACATTTTTTAATTTTTTTTAAAAAATATTTGCGTTTGTATTATAAAACCCTATTTTTGTTGGGTGTTCGACCAATTTTTTAATATTTTAAACTACAAACAATGAACAAAGCAGAATTAATTGATGCAATGGCTGAAGGAGCCGGTTTAACAAAAGCAGATGCAAAAAGAGCATTAGATGCTTTTATTGATGCAACAACTCAAGCCTTAAAAGCAGGTGACCGCGTTGCTTTGGTAGGTTTTGGATCTTTCTCTGTTTCTGAAAGAGCAGAAAGAAAAGGACGCAATCCTCAAACTGGTAAAGAAATAAAAATCTCTGCCAAGAAAGTAGTAAAATTCAAACCTGGGACTGAGTTATCAGACATGGTAAAATAGTATTTTACACCACAGGTTAAAAAACGCTTTGAGAACTTCAATGCGTTTTTTTTTGCTTTATTTCAGCGTGAGGAGATAGATTCTGAATTACAATTTATGTTTAAGCGACTATTTCGAACCAATAAATAATATCACATTTTGATCAATTTGAATCAAAGATTCGGATTTCGGTGTTATTGAATTTAAATTGGATAAAAATCATCGAAAATTGTCAACCTTCTATTTCAAAATATAATTTTAAAAGCTACCTCATCATAAAAGATAAATAAACCCTATTTATGATCTGAGATTCTCTTCGATTAAATAAAATTCGATTTCAGAAATAAATCATCCACAACTCAAAACTATTATCTATATTTGTTCTTATATAAGATATCAAATACTAGATTACCTAATAAAGTATGATTATGAATAGAATTATTCTATTTCTGATTCCTCCACAGCAATGGAGACTGCCCGTTATAATAATGTCAGGTGCGATTTTCGGACTAATTCTATATGCTTTTTACAGCAGCAAAGCTTACTCTTATCTGTCTGATTCTCCTGAAACCTGCGTTAATTGCCACATTATGGCTCCTCAATATGCAACATGGCAACACAGTTCACATCGCGAAAAGGCTAACTGCAACGATTGCCATGTTCCGCATGACAATATATTCCGCAAATACTTTTTCAAAGCAAAAGATGGCGCCCGTCATGCTACGATGTTTACTTTACGTATGGAACCTCAAAATATCTTTATTAAAGATGCCGGAATCGAAGTGGTTCAGGAAAACTGTATCAGATGCCACAGTACCTTAATTTCGGACTCGAAACTACTCGTACAAACCGAAACCTATCTTCACAAATTTGAAGACAGACTCTGCTGGGATTGCCACCGTGAAGTACCACATGGAAGGGTAAAAAGTTTATCGAGCACACCTTATGCACGCGTTCCGCTTCCCGTTTCTCCTGTACCGGCATGGATGGATAAACTGACAAATAATAAAACCAAATAAATTCCTTATAAAATGAATTCACCAGACAAAAAAAAACGTAGTCCCTGGTTAAACTGGACTTTGTTTGCAGTAACAATTATTGTAGTATTCTTCCTGGGACTGCTCGTATCTTCGATTACCGAACGCAGGGCAGAAGCGATTTTCGCATATAAACCCAAGGTAAAACTGAATGAGTTTGAACCCAGAAATGAAGTATGGGGAAAAAACTATCCTAAAGAATACGAAAGTTACCGCAAAACCTTCGAATCTGATTTCAGAACTGCTCATGGTGGGAATGCAAAGAGAGATATGCTGGCTGAAGATCCGGCGCTTGTGATTCTTTGGGCGGGTTATGCCTTTTCAAAAGATTACAGTCAGGGACGTGGCCATTCTCATGCCATTGAGGATGTACAGAATACCATTAGAACCGGAGGACCATTGGCTCCCGAAGCAGGGCCTCAATCCAGTACATGCTGGACATGTAAAAGTCCGGATGTACCCCGCATGATGAATGAAATGGGTATCAAAGAATTCTACAGCACTACCTGGTCAGCCCTGGGACCTCAGATAACCAATTCAATTGGTTGTGGTGATTGTCACAATCCTGAAACAATGGATCTTACAATCACACGTCCCGCTCTCGTAGAAGCATATACTGCGATGGGTAAAGACATAAAACAGGCTACACAACAGGAAATGCGATCGCTTGTTTGCGCGCAATGCCATGTTGAGTATTATTTTGACAAGAAGAAAGTGGGCGCAGAAGGTGCAGCTTATCTCACTTTTCCATGGGTGAATGGATTTAAACCAGAAGACATGTTGAAATATTATAATGACAAAGGATTCAGTGATTGGACACATGCTCTAAGCAGAGCTCCTATGCTAAAAATGCAACATCCTGATTACGAATTATATAAAACAGGTATTCATGCAGAACGCGGTGTTGCCTGCGCCGATTGTCACATGCCTTATATCAGTGAAGGTGGCGTCAAATTTTCAAATCACCATGTTACATCACCCTTAAAGTATATTTCACAGGCATGCCAAACCTGCCACCGTGAGAGTGAAGAAACGCTCATTAAAAATGTTTACGACCGTCAGAATAACATTGCTGAACTGAGACTTAAAGCAGAAGAAGTTTTAGTTCATGCGCATATTGAAGCTAAAGCTGCCTGGGATGCAGGTGCAACTGAAACTGAAATGAATGAAATTTTGATCGAAATCCGCGACGGGCAATGGTTTTGGGATTATGTTGCTGCCTCACATGGAGGTTCTTTTCACTCACCGGTAGAAAGTGGCCGTGTTTTAGGTAAATCTATAGATTATGCCCAGAATGCCCGAGTTAAACTGGCACGCCTGCTTGCCACAAAAGGCATTACAACTGAAATTCCTTACCCTGATATCACAACAAAAGAAAAGGCCCAGAATTATATTGGTTTACCAATGGAAAAACTGATTCAGGAAAAGAAAATATTTCAGGAACAGATACTGCCAAAATGGGAAAAAGAAGCAGAGGAAAGAGAATCAAAATATGATGTTGTGAGTAAATAATCCGACTAATTCAAGGGAAAAACCCGTGGTTAGAATCCTAATCACGGGTTTTTATTTTGTAACAACCTCATTTAAAAACACTTTTATATCAATGATAATTAATTATTCAAATTCATAAAAACTGCCACTTCCATTTTTGGCCAGACTCAACTCATCCGGATTTCCGGTGTAATAAACATTTCCAATCGAACTTATCGTTGCCCCCAGAAATAATCGGGCATACACATAGCAATTGTTTGATCCTCTGTTTTCGAGGTAATTGAAATCAGTAAAAAATTCCGGCGCATTGACAGGCCCATAACTTGCCTGATAAATATAATTCACAAGTGATGAACCCTTTACATTTAAATCTGCTGTTCCATAATGGTAATTTAAAAAAGACAAGCGGCAATTCAAATCAAGACTGATGATACCGGCTCCTTCGAAAATATTGATCGAAAAAGTATCAGAACTAATTGTATTTAAACAAGTTAAATCTCCAATAGAACGATATTCAACGTGGTTGATCTCAGATTTAAAGGTTATTTTTACTTTAATTGGATTTTCATAACTTCTGATCCAATTACACTGGTTTAAATTCTGTATAACCAATTGTCTGGTGGATATTGGTATTGAATCCTGTAATACCACAGCATCTATTACTTCTGCCTTAATATTTTGGATAATATTTTCTCCTGCAGTAACCTCAATTTTATTCTCAGTTCCGTACAATAGTTCAACATCAACATTATCAAGCATTTTCAGGCTTTTAAAATCAGAAATTTCCCTGCTTTCAGTAATAATGGTTCCTGTTGAATTAAAACAATTCCCATTGTCCTTATTGCATGAGGTTTGTATAAACAACAATAAGCTGAAATAAAGCGTTAATTTATTCATTTTCAATTAGTAGTATTTAAAATTTAATCGGTAACCCAATCCAAATCCAATAAAATCAGCTTTTCCATAATGTGCAGTTAAAGTAACAGTACCAAATAAATTATTCGTAAAATGCTGTTTAACAGCAAGTTTTTGATACATCTGGCCTTCACTAAGTTCTTTACCTGCTAAATGAAATCCAAGGTTAAATAAAAAGGAAGTTTTGTCGAGGAGCATTTCGTAAGCAAAATTTGCACCTGGTTTTAGTAACTGCCAATCATTATCATAAGGAATCAGTTTTTTTTCCAGAACCGCTTTATCAGAACCATCGAAAGTGAGGTCGAAACCGAGGCCGATACGGCTGCGCATCGATACCTGTTTCATTGTGTTCAATGCCAGATTATACACAAAAAATCTTTGACCAACTTCCTGCGTCATATCCTTGACACCTGTTGAAAAGGATAACTCTGTCGAAATCCATTTTTTATCATCGAATTCAAAAAGGTATAATTCTGGCTGCAATTTCTTGTTCAAATATGGGTTTGGTGGTTTCAAGAACCATGCAAAACCTGAGGAAACCGTTAACAGGTTCAATCCATAATTAGGTGTTTTCATTGAACCATTTGAAAAATGCGTAAGTCCTCCCGCCACAATCCAGGTAAATCGTGTTGATAGTTGACGACGATACTCAAAATACATAGTTACCGTAGCGTTCAGGTGCGAACCAATTGCAAAATGCTTGTAATTTTCAATCGGATCAAATTTATTCGTGAGCCATGCCAATCCAAAACCAAGCTTAAAATTCAGACTATTATCCAAATCATGATTCAGCGGAAAATTAATGAACGGATAAACTGCAAAAACTTCACCAATCTCTTTGGTACCGCCTAATGGTGAATAATATGTCGTAATTCCTATTATTGGATATCGATAGAGTGCTTCCCACCTCTTGTTTCCAAAAGTAGCTCGTTGAAGATTTATTTCAAAAGCTGGAAAATGTGAATCAAATCGCTCCATTTCAAAATGATGCTGCATAAAAATACCATAATGTCCACGTGCTTCAAGTTGAAAATTATATTTCGATGACTTATTAATAACCTGTGCATGAATAATATCAAAATGACAGACCCACGAAATTAAGGTTAACAACATAATTCTCAATGTGTATGCCATAGCGTATTTTTGAAGCGGGTAAAATTAATGAAATGTAATTTACTTCTTTTAAAAAAGTAGTGATTGAACAAATTGAAAACCAATTAATACTGGTTCTATTGAGCAGGAATATGCGCGGACCTGATATTGAAAAAATTATTTGATTGTGAATTCAAACGATATTGGGGTTTGTTGCCCCAATATGCCGGATTATCACCAATGATTATGTCTTCATCCGTATCATTCGGAACATTCGTCCGAATCATATTTTGCCAATTCTCGATACGACTTATACTTTCAGGAGTATAGAATAAATCGTTTTCAGGTTTTATCAATTCATGTAAATAACTAACATACAATTCTTTGTATTCCTGAATACTGATTATCTTTTTAATCAATGGATTATTTGCATTTCCCCAATTCAGAAAATCCTGTGTTCCACTATCCATTAAAAGTGATGTCCCCAGGGTATTATCGTAATCATAAGGAATAAAATAAAATCTTCCATCTGTATCAAAATACATATAGTAATTGTTGTTGTTGGCCCAGTAATCGTCCCACATACCAACCATTACGTTTACTGCATAAGTGCGAAGAAGCAACGGCACATCAATTTTTTCATCCACCCAGGTTTTGAAAACATCTCCGCTCTTTGAATTAAAATCAGTGATGAAATTTGCCAATTCAGTTTCTGCAGTAACAAGTTCCTTTTTATTCGTTTTCAGATCATAAACGAAAGTCTGCATTGTATTCGGATCAAGAGTTATATCTTCAACGCCCATTTTACTTTTGTCAGGATATCTCAACGATGCTCCATAACTGCATTTCCAGAGATTTCCATCCGTTGCGGAGAAACTATTTGTCCTGTTTGAGAGATAATCTTCATCAATGCTCTCGATCATCTGATAAACACCATAATATGCCGCTTTCTGATCCTCCTTTATTTTTATTGTAAGCATACAGTAGCTCGATTTTGGAGCTGTCCAGACTCCAAACCTTTCAAAAAGATCATAACAATACACTTCACGTACATAATTGGCATCATCTTTAAACCATTTCAGGTTGATTTTTTCGAGGTTCTGATATCGCTGGGTTTTTTTATACTTCTTAAAACTTAAAGCAAAATGTGCATGATGCCAATCCGGTGCTGCTGGATTATGAACCTGTCCTTCAACACCTTCAGGTCTGCGCCTGCTGGTATTGCCACGAATCCTGATACCAATACTATCGAGACTACTATCCAGATTACTTCCTTCTATATCGAAATCAGCCAGAATATATTCTTCATTGGCGGGATTAATATCGTAAGAGGCAAGTAACCGATTCCATTCTGCGGTAGAAACCTCCAATGTAATATGAGGCACTGCATTAATATTAAATATATTATCCAATTCAAGATTAGAAGGAGGAACAAAGATGACGAATTGATTATCCTTGACACAAGAAAAGAGTATAAAAGCAAGAAACCCGATTGCTAAAATGAAACTGAATTTTTTCAATTTGATTATTTTAATTAACCGGATAAAGGTACGGAAAAGCCTTCAAAGCCAAAGCAATTGGTAATTATGAACTAAAGAATCTTATGATTATTCAATATTCAATACCCAATACCGGCAGCCATAATATGTACCGGATCAAAAGCATGGCAAGGTGTAACAGCATAAACCATATCGCAGGCAGGGCAATGCGTTTCAAACTGTGCCATTTCAAATATCGTCTTGCAATTTTCACATTCCAAATCAAAAGGCATAGGCATCAGTTGTTCATTAAACCCCATTTGTCTTACTTTATCGGCCATCATTTTGCCATTACTGAAACTACCTGAACATCCATCGTGTGACATAATCTATTCATTTTTTATTAAACAATCTGTTAGTCAATTAATTTGAGTGTAATTCCTCGCCTGAACGAAGCCTGGTGCGTAGCAACTGAACACCACGGTCAATTTCTTCCAATCCTATCAGCATTTCCTTTTCCTCCAAACTGGTTTTGATCACTTTGTGAATTCCACCATTTCGGATTACAATGCGCTGGTGCGCCATCAATGCTAAAATTGGATCATGTGTGGCCATCAATACCACTTTTTCTTCACCAACCAATAATTGCAACGCTTTTTTCCGGTCGATACCAGCATTTTCAATTTCATCGATCAAAACAACCGGACTACTACTTAACATTGCCGTATCAGCGATCATCAAAGCTCTCGATTGTCCGCCACTCAATGAAGTAATCGGGGTTGATGGTTCAAATTTCTCACCGGCCAATTCGTTTGCCGCATCGATAATCTTACCCACGATCAATTCCACATTGGCTACCATTCTGCTCTCAGCGTGCAATTCGATAAACTCAGCCACAGTCAGATCCATAACGAAATTCATATTCTGAGAAAGCTGGGCAACAAGTTTTTTGCCTGAAGCAAAACGCCAGTCAGCGGTTGGTTTTTCACCGTTGATCAGAATAGTCCGGCCTGTAGGTGTATCACCCTGAGCAACCCATTCAATATCAGCCAACAACCTGCTTTTTCCTGATCCTGTTGGACCAACAATACTGGTGATGGTACTTTTTTCAAAAATCAGCGTTTCAAATAATTCAGGATTTCCATTTTTGTCGGTGCCCGGAAGAATAGTCAACGTATCAACTACATTGCTGTCTTCCCCCAAAAAGGATTGCATCTGTTGAATGAATTCCTGTAATTGTTTAATAAAAAGCTCCCCTTCAAAACTATTATCCTCTGCAATCTCATCCTCCATATTTGTAATAATCTGCTGCAAAGAAACTTCCTGATGTTTATCAAGTTTCAGGGTAAGTCCGGCGAAAAATGTATTTAAATAGGGAAAACGCCCGATCAGTTCTTTCGGGGTTGTTTGTAAAAGGTATTCCTGACTAATCATATCAATTTTCCTCCAGTTTAATTTTACGCACATTTCCCATCTGATAAGTTTCGCCGATCCGAGTTTCGCCCAGACAATAGGAACACAATGCAGAAGGCATCGAAAAACGAAGTTTGCTTCCTTTCAAGGTATCGATATGTTTCGAATCATCAAAAAGTAACGTCCCAAGTTCATAAGCCCCCTGACCGGTAAGTCCATTGATGTGCATGATTATTGCAACCGGATTCACTGAATGAACACGGGCAGCGAAAACTTCACGTTCAGCCTGTGACACAATATCTCCTTTTGTAATAACAACAATATCAGCCATTCTTAACATTGGCCCGATTTTTTTTGGGGTATTGATTCCGCTAAGGTTATCGATAACACACACTGCTTTTATCTCTTTAATATAGGGAGAACAGCGGTTACATAAACCGGCGCTCTCCGAAACAAGCAGATCAAATCCTTCTTTAAGGCCCCAATCTACAACTGCTTCAATATTACTTACAAAATAATGATCGGGACATAGTGAGCCTGAAAGTCCTTTTTTGACTGGAATTCCTGCTTTTTCGTAAGCGAGATCATCATCGGTATGCAAACAATCGAACTTCACTGCGCCGAGTTTAATGCCGCGTTTCTTGAAAGTTTCAGCAGTTTTTAGTATAATTGCGGTCTTACCCGATGAAGGTGGTCCTGATACAGTAATTAAATTCATGGTTTATTGTTTTTCAACTAACTGACTTTCATTGAACGCTTCATGGCATTCAACAAATTTACTGTTAAGATCATGCGCTTCAATATAATCCCAGCCCAGCCAAAGAAAAGTTGCTCCTTCCGGCAATCGGTTGTCAATAGTGGGATGCAGACTTGGGAACAAACCCTGGTGCGACAAAATTGCCGCTACTTTTTCGCCAGAAACAATATCTGCAACTTCGGCAATCTGCTTATTTTCATTGTTCTTACCTATCATAAAAATCGGACTGATGATAGCACCGTCTTTCGGCCAGACCGCCTTCATCATACTCCCTTCCTTGACCATTTTTGTAAAGAAAAAAGGCATAATTGTAATTGCCGGTTTGTTGATTTTCTGACGGTCAGATTTAACCATCTGGGCCGGATGTAAACTCATCAACATATTTCTGCCCAAAGCATGCACAGCATCTCTGCCATAATTGTTGTCAATTGTAAGTAAAATAGCGTTAAATAAATCGAAATCAGCAACTGGCAAACTAATGCTTCTTGTATAAACAGGGTCTAATAATTCTTTCCAGGATTGCGGAACCGGCCGGCCATCAAGCACTTCAGTATTTACAAGAAATACAGCCGGAACAACTGCAATAATTCCATATCTGCCTTTGGGATCTTTTAAAGATAACTTTTCATTGTCAAAATCGCGGTTTATTCCTTTCCAACGGATTGGATCAGAGAACCCATTACTGTCAATGAATCTTCCAAAGTATTCCTTATCAAAAAACATATCAAAACCAGCAGAAATGTAAATATCATCCAGTTGATCAATCGAATTTGCCATGGCAACTTCTTCCTTCATCCAATCCAATCCCATTGAAGCAGCTTTGAGATCCGCTTTAATATTCAGTCCTGAAGCGGCTTTAGATTCAATCACCTCATCAAAAGTTTCCTGCAAGGGCAATCGAACCGGGCAAGGTAACAAGCCTTTTACATACACTGTATTTTCTTTTCTGATTTCCTTAAAACTACCATCAATGGCCGTTTCAAGTGACTTTATAAACCCATCCTGCTCAATCTGACGCATCATAATAGCAATATCCAGTTGTAAGGCTTTGCCGAAAGTTGTTCTTTTACTTTCGTCAGCCAGTTGTGAAAAACCATTACTGATGAATACTGGTAAGGTTTGTGGAAATTTTTCAGTTATATCGAAAAGGTTATCGGTCAGGGAAAAATATTTCATACAATTACTTTAATGCACAAAGATAAATGTAATTAAGTAATCTATTACCTATTTTATTATATAATATTGGTTCTAAATAATAGTAATTGAAAATGAAATGCTTACGAATAATATTTAGAAAGCAATGTATAAGGAAGACCGAATAAAAAATACAGGACATCTGCCCTACTTTTCAGTTGACTTTCTTACAATATTAATTACGAATCATGGTAAGCAGCATTTTAAAAGCAGAAGTTGCCTTTAATGCATGTGAAATATTGGCCGGCATGATGATACTTTCACCCGCTTTCAGATCATAAGATTTTCCTCCGATTATGATCTCAGCATTCCCATCAATTATCTGAACCAATGCATCAAATGGCGCTGAATGTTCAGAAAGACCTTGTCCGAAATCGAAAGCAAACAAAGTAATATTCCCTTTTTCGGCTTTAATCACCTGTTTACTAACAACACCACCAGACGCATAATCAACTAAATCATTAAAATTTAAAATGGTTGAGGTCTGAAAAGGATTTATATTCATATTTCTGTTTTTTTTAGTAAAAGAATGTGAAGTGTTTATTACACAGAAAAACTCATTTCTTAATGAATTTATTACATTATATTCTTAATTATCAGACATATAACTCGAGACATTATTGTAAATAATCGGCAAGCGTATGTTTAATCAGATGATCACGAAAATCAGTTGTCATTTTTTTTGTAACATTTTCCATTATACAGAGATTAAATGGACAAACAGCTTTGTCGTGCGGGCAATTTGTTACCTCAATTTTTCCTTCGATAGATTCATACAACTCAAGTAAACTGATTTCCTCTGGCTTTTTTTTCAGCGTAAAACCACCTGTCGGGCCACGATGAGAATTTAAAAAGTTGTCTTTCACCAGACGCTGGAATATTTTTGCCACATGATGCTTCGAACTCCCGGTCATTTCGGCAATCTCAACAACATTAACCAGTGAATCAGATTTGGCAACGATAATCATTCCATGTAAAGCGATAGATGCTGCTTCAGTTAAAGTTACGATTTTAGACATAAAAATTATATAAGTAATTGAATACCAAAATTACGTTAAAATTTAATATACCAATAATCTGAAAGCATTTTTTTATAAATGTTAACTTTATAACCGTGGCTCTGTTAAATATTAGCACCTTTGCATTGGAAAGAATTTTTCGTTTTATGCTAACAACACTACTACAACAAACAACCATCATAACCATTTTCGTATTGGGAATGATGCTTGTGATTGAATATATTAATATTCAAACAAGGGGATTGTGGACCAATATGATTCAGAAATCACCTTTTACCCAGATCTTTATCGGAACAATGCTGGGTTTAATACCAGGATGTTTAGGATCATACACAATGGTTTCACTCTATGTTCATCGTGTTGTGATGTTCCCTGCGCTTGTGGCTAATATGCTGGCTACCTCAGGAGACGAGGCATACATTATGTTTTCACTCATTCCATCAATGGCGATTAAATTGCATGTTCTTTTGTTTTTTCTGGCCATGTTAACAGGGATTGTGGTACATTTTACTGTAAAGAATAAATATATCGGACTTAAAGAAAAAGCACACTTTCCAATTCATCATAAAAATGAAGAATGCAATCATTACCATCCTTCACTGATTATCGATAATCTCAAGAACCTTAGTTTTACAAGGGCTTTGCTGATAACGGGTGTAGTAAGTCTTATAGTGGTTTTCCTGAGTGGTATTATTGATGGAAGCCATGATCTTCATACTTTGATGGGTGGAACAGCTGACCCACATCATGCTGAGGAAGCAGGTCATGATCATGCCGGGGAAGCCGATTGGATCAGGATAAGTCTGGTTTCACTCCTGACAGTTATTTTATATATTATTTTAACAGTGAAGGAGCATTTTTTATTCGATCATCTTTGGAATCACATCATCAAAAAGCACTTTCATAAAATATTCCTCTGGACTTTTACCGTGTTGCTCGTTATTCATTTTCTGAATGAGTATGTGGATCTTGAATACTGGATTTCGGAGAACCTGTTTGTCGTATTGCTTATGGCTGTTTTGATTGGAATTATTCCTGAATCGGGACCTCATTATATTTTTGTATTGTTGTTTGCTCAGGGAGTACTACCCTTTAGTATTCTGGCAGCCAGTTCAATCGTACAGGACGGACATGGCATGCTTCCACTGCTGGCGGAATCGCGTAAAGGCTTTTTTGCTGTGAAGCTGGTGAATATTATTGTTGGATTGTTGGTTGGTATCAGTGGAATTCTTTTGGGATTTTGAAAAAAGTTCTTTTTATTTAATACTTTTCAGATAGATATCATTTAAAAATCCTGATACCGCTTCATAACTATTTGTTGATCTGACACTTTCACGCAATTGCTCTGCATTATATTCTTTAAAACTATTCAACATTTTTTTCAAAGCATCAACCAGTTGGAATTCATTAGCAGTATCAACTAATAAACCTTTTCCCTCGTTTACCATTTCCGGAATTCCACCAACACGTGTAGCTACAACAGGCAGTCCACATGCAAATGCTTCTAATATAACAACAGGCATATTTTCATAATTACTGAAAAGCACAAGGAAATCTGATGAGCTTAGAACCTCCACCAGTTTTTCATCCTGCAGAAGACCGGTGAAACGAACCAAACCTGTTGATTCCAGATCTGAAGAAGAATTCTTTATCGCATGATAATCAATACCATCACCAACAAAAACACATTCAAAATCCTGCCTTTCTTTGGATAAAAGCCTAAGTGCTTTGATGATTCCTGAAATATTCTTTGAACGGTCTTCAAAACAACTGATATGTACCATCCTTATCGGCCGGTTCATTTTTGATGAATGAATTTTAAACAATTTTACATCAACCACATTCGGTAAAACAACATAATCAGGATTATTCAAACCATGGTTTTTCATGGCTTCTGCCAGGTTTTTAGTAACTGTTGTAATTGCTGAAGCGTGCCGCACCACCAATTCTGTTGCCTTTTTTCTCCAGAATCCATTGAACCCATTCGTAAGTGGCAAATAACGTGACCAGTGTTCAGTGATGATGTATGGAATACTGTATTTTAATTTATACCAAAATGCAATCAATCCAAGTCGTGTAAGAATATGCACATGAATCAACTGAAAAGGTCCAAACTTTTTCTTTGCCAAATCGATTCCAGCCATATTCGCCTTGACAAAACGGCGAAGATTTATGACTTTAGCAATAAAAGAGGGTTTCAGCAGAGACTTTTGATAGTAAACGGTAGTATTAAAAACACCTTTATCTTCTGTTTGAATGATAGAATATTTTTTCTGGGTGACTGCTTCCGATTCAGTGACATAAACCACAGAAACGCTATGCTTCAATGCAACTGCTTCAGCATGCCGCTGAACGAAAAGTCCAAACATTGGATCATAACGATTTGGATACCAACGTGGTAAAAATAATATATGTAAACGTTTTGCCTGTTTCTGATCCATCATTGTGTAAAATTAATCGGAAAACTGATGATGGATAGCATTTATTGCACAATTTAGCCGGTTTTCTCCAAAACCTGAAATAATAACATAAGGCAATCGCGCTACTGTGAGTGCTTGCTTGTATTTTTCAAAAATTTGCTCACGGTTATCAGGATGTTCGCGTAAAGGATCTGGCTCCCATGGCAAATCAATATCGCACAACAAATACAGATCATAATACTGATTTTCAAAAGCTTCTTTTATAAATTCAGGAATATGTCCAAAAACAAAATCTGTCCAGATGGCGCAGACGAGCATTTCAGTGTCACAGAAAAGGAATTCATTTGCCTTTTCATAACTTTGCTTTTCACTGACCAATTGTCCTTTTGCGATGGCAATAACATCATCGATGGTATAGTTTGTACTTAGTGTGGTCAGGTATTCCCTTGCAAATTCAGAAACCCAAACTGTATTAAATGATTTGGCAAGCTGCTCCGCCAACCAGGATTTACCAGTAGACTCTGGTCCTGTGATGGCTATTTTTCTAAACATTTCTGACTTCATTTCGCCAAGAATAATAACCCATGACCGCCAAAATTAGAAAAACAAAATATTGAAAACTTGTAAATACCAGTCCTTTATAAAAAAACATTGGCATACAAATGATATCACCAATGATCCAGTAAATCCAGTTTTCCACTTTTTTTATTGCCATTAACCACATCCCGACAATAAATACTGCTGTTGTGAATGCATCCACATAGGGCACAGTGCTATCGGTATAATTAACCAGAATAAAACTGATGATGACAAAGGAAATGATAACAATGAAAACGGATGTAATATGACCTTTTGTACTCAGCCAGGCAATCTTTACAGCTGTTTCATCCTTTTTTTTGCGTGTCCAGTTGTACCAACCATATATACTCATCACAAAATACACCCAATTAATTCCCATATCAGCATAAAGACCAGCATGAAAACAGATATAAACATAGATCAAAACACTTACGATTCCGGTAGGATAAACCAGAATATTTACTTTGCGGCTATACCAAACGCTTAACAATCCAAAAAAAACCGCGATTATTTCAAGAAGTGTCGTTTGGTAAAGATTCTGCAGAAACAGATCAAAAAAACTATTCATTTCCATGGTAATGCTGACGGTCGGAGTTCACTATTTTTAGAACAAACACCGAATGAGGCAATTCACACGAAACTTTCATTTCAGAAGTAATAATCCGCATTACATCATCATAGCTTCCAAAAACCTGTGTACTCAAACCACTCGTAACTACCTTAATTTCTGAGTATTGATTTAATCTTGAAATGAAGTCTAGTATGGGCGGGACAAACTTATCCGTAAGTGGATAATAACTTATATCAATGGAGATGTTCATTTATTCTATTATAAAGTGAGTTTGAATGGTTGGTGCAACTTAAACATTGAACATTTATTCAAATAAAAAAATCAGATCAGATGTTTTTAATTGGTATTAACATGAATGCAACGATTAACAATCTACCTCATATCAACCACATCAACACCCGGATAATCTGCAGTATTGAATTTAAAATCAGTCTCTTTCATCGGAACATTGGGTGTCATTCTGGTGATATCATATACAAAAGTATTTCCTCCGTTATCATAGATTGAAAAATTCACGATCTGTTGTTTGGACTCGTTTACACCAATCTGGATTTTTACAAACTTCTTTATTTTATTAGGTTTCAGCTCTATGGTTTTCAGGCCTTTGGTTGTATTTACCTTATCGTTGGTAAACGATGCCTTGTAATCTTCATAATAGGACGTTAAGATACTGCTTGGAGTTATTGCATCTTCTGATTTTTCAGCATTACTTACCATCACTTCCTGACTATCTTCCAGATATGTCCATACTGTTTTCGCATCACAAACGACCATTTGTCCGGCCATTTCTAATTTGTAAGCGTCACCCATCATAGAAACTGAACCTTTCTTCAATTCATCGATACCTGCTTCCGTGTTCAACATGCGGTAACTAAAATCTACTTCAAGGGTTTTGTAGGCTTTGGTATTATCAATTACACTTTTTAATAATTGTTCAGCACTCTTTTGTGCTTTTACTTCGGTGAAAATGAAGACGAAAGTGAGAATGAGTAATGCGGTAACTGAGATTTTCTTTAACATTTTATAGGTTTTTAGAGTCTAGATCCTTCAAAAACTGTTCCAAAGCCATTTCGTTGGCAACACGAACCTCCCGGGCCTTGCTTCCTTCGAACGGACCAACGATTCCAGCTGCTTCAAGTTGATCAATAATACGTCCTGCCCGGTTATAACCGAGTTTAAGTTTACGCTGCAACAGTGATGTTGAGCCCTGCTGGTGCTGCACGATCATGCGTGCAGCATCTTCGAAAAGTTCATCCCGATCGGATGGATCAAAAACATCAGCCAATTCATCCTGTTCTTCAGCAAATTCGGGCAAATGATAGGCGTCCGGATAGCCGCGCTGAGAACCAATAAAATCAGTCAGACGCTCCACTTCGGGCGTATCTATAAATGCACATTGTAAACGCACAATGTCATTTCCGGTTGAAAGCAGCATATCACCCCTGCCCACCAATTGATCTGCTCCACCGGTATCAAGAATGGTGCGCGAATCGATTCGTGATATCACACGGAAAGCCAATCTGGCAGGGAAATTTGCCTTGATAGTCCCGGTGATGATATTCACTGATGGTCGTTGGGTAGCGATGATCAAATGGATTCCAACGGCACGGGCGAGCTGCGCCAGCCGTGTAATTGGACCTTCAATCTCCTTGCCTGCGGTCATGATTAAATCAGCAAATTCATCAACAACAAGCACTATATAAGGCAGAAAACGGTGTTTTGCATCTGCACGTGGAGCCAGTCGTCTTTCTTTAAACTTGATATTATATTCCTTGATATTACGCACCTGGGCATCTTTGAGCAAATCGTAGCGATCATCCATTTCTATGCTTAACGAATTCAATGTGCGGACTACTTTTCGTGTATCAGTAATGATTGCTTCCTCAGAGTCAGGTAATTTTGCCAGATAGTGTCTCTCGATACGACTGAAAAGACTCAATTCCACCTTTTTAGGGTCAACCATTACAAATTTCAATTCGGAAGGGTGCTTGCAATATAACAAGGAAGTAATGATTGCATTTAACCCGACAGATTTCCCTTGTCCGGTTGCGCCTGCCATCAGAATATGCGGCATTTTCGTTAAATCAGCCACATAACTTTCGTTGGCAATGGTTTTTCCAAGCGCAAACGGCAATTCATAATTACTTAGTCTGAAACGATCAGAACCAATAATGGAACGCATTGAAACAATTTCTGGTTTCAGATTCGGGACCTCAATACCGACGGTTCCCTTGCCCGGAATGGGGGCGATAATGCGGATTCCCATTGCTGACAAACTGAGTGCAATATCATCTTCAAGACCTTTGATACGGGCAATCCGGATTCCTGCGGAAGGGACGATTTCATATAAGGTTACAGTAGGTCCGATGGTCGCTTTAATTCTCTCAATTCCGATTGAGTAATTACCAAGAGTTTCAACAATCCGGTTTTTGTTCGCTTCCAACTCAGTGCGGTCAACCGTTATTTTACCATCTCCATATTCATTAAGTAAATCGAGAGGTGGAAATCTGAAATCAGGCAGATCAAGTGTCGGATCAAATTTTGTATCTAATCCCTGACGTTCGACAGTGCCTTTTGTCTTTACATCTTCACCAGCAGGTTTCACCACACTCAGCTCAACCTCTTTTCCCGCTTCCGGTTTAATTTCCTCAAAGGATGGTTCGGGATCCAGATCAATACCATCAGTATCAAGCACCAACTCGTTCTTAATGACAGGCTTAACACCTTTTCCAAAGATTGGATCAGGGACATCCTCAACAGCATACTCAACAGTATTGTATTTATCCTCAGGCTGAAAATCACCTGACCTCGACTTCCTGTCATCCTGTTTATCATTTTTGGAAGGCAATAAAAATGAAAAGTTAAAAGTCGCAATTAAAAATGCCAGAAAAACAAAAGCAAGGGTAAAAATAACACCGATTGTACCAAGCAATCCGGTGAGATATTTCACTAGAAAGATACCCACTGCACCACCTAATACATTCAAAGGATCGTCAGGAAAACTAAATGCAAGCAAAAGTGGAAGCCATGCGAGTGATAATATAGCCAGGCGCCAGTTACGCCATGGCGTAAGCAATCTGAAACCAACCACCAAACGGATTCCCCAATTGAGCATTAACACTACCAGGTAAAACGCGCCGGCTCCAAAACCTTCTTTAACAAGAAGTTGTGATAACATTGCTCCAAAATTACCTGTGTTGTTTTTCACATCACGGTCTTCACCACGTAACACATTTGCGATTGGAAAATCACCAAAGATATCATCGGTAATTTCATTGAACCAATTAACCAGAAAAGTTCCGAAAGCAAGCAATAAATAGATGGCAATGAAGATCAGCAAGGCACCAATCACTTTTTTGAAACGTTCGTCGAGGATGAACTTCTTCCTGGGCTCAACCGGTTTTTTGGTATTCTTTTTTGGCATAGGAGCCTCAGTAACCTTCTCAGATTCTTGATCCTTAAGGATATTGGTTTTACGTTTGCCTGCTGGTTCAGCCATAATTTTTGTTCAACGTTGCTTTGCAAAAGTAATGAAATTGGGCTTAATAAAAATGCCTGATTCTTATGAAACAGAAACAGGCATTTTTATTTATGGCAGTCTGAAACCACCGATTCATCTGATATTAATCTTCAATAATCTTTATCGAGATAATTTTATCACCTTGTCTGATCTTGTCAACAATTTCTACGTTTTCGAAAACTTTACCAAAAACGGTATGGTTACGATCGAGGTGGGCAGTATTTTGACGACTGTGACAGATAAAAAACTGTGATCCGCCAGTGTTTCTTCCGGCATGTGCCATCGAAAGAACACCACGTTCATGCACTTGTTTCTTTCCGATAAGCTCACAATCGATTTTGTAACCAGGACCACCAGAGCCATCGCCTTTTGGACAACCACCCTGAACAACGAAATTAGGGATCACACGGTGAAACTTCAATCCATTGTAAAATCCGGATTCGGCCAGTTTAATAAAATTTGCTACAGTTTTTGGTGCGTCATCGTCGAATAGTTCGGCATACATCGTACCATGTTCAGTTTCTATTAGTGCTTTTTTCATTTTAATATATTGATTTACTTAACAATACGCATTGATTTATCAAATCTGACCTTTCCTCCAAACAATGTTTTGTTCGGATCTAGAGAGAGCCAGACAAAAACTGCTTTTCCAACAATATGATCGTTTGGTACAAATCCCCAAATACGGGAATCCGCTGAATTGTGCCGGTTATCGCCCATCATCCAGAAATAATCCATTTTAAAAGTATACGAATTAACCTGTTGTCCATTTATAAAAATATTTTTTCCTTCAACTCTTAATTTATTTCCTTCATAGGCAGTGATTATCCGTTCATAAAGTGGCAGGTTCTCTACAGTCAGACTCACACTTGTACCTGCTTTAGGAACAGTCATCGGACCAAAATTGTCAATATTCCAGTTATAATCCGGACTGTTTGGGAACACTTCCGGATTTCTTTCTCCGGCAGGTTCAAGTATTTTTGTGACTTCTGTAACATTAGGTAATTCCTTGATCTGCGACGCGATGTCGGCACTTATCCAAAAAACAAACTCACTGTTGCCAGAACGTTTCCCTTCTGTGATATTTAATTTATCTAAAACACGCTGGTTGATTGGGCTGCCATTTGTTTTTACAAGATATTTAAACTGTAATCCTGCAGGAACAAATGCCGGACTGCTGTTTACATACAATTCTGCATCAATAATCTGAATTAAATCTCCCGGCAAACCAACACAACGTTTGATATAGTTTTCACGTTTGTCGACCGGACGGGCTATAATTTTGCCAAAGTTCCGCTCATCACTCCATACCCTGTCCCGGCCATATTCTCTTATGAGTGAATAATAACTCACATTGCTTTGAAATTTATCACTCAGTGTATCACCAGCCGGATAATTAAAAACCACGGCATCATAACGATTCACATTGCCCAAACCAGGGAAACGATAGTAAGGGAATTTAATCCATTCAACATAAGATTTCAAGGTTGTGCTCAAAGGCATAGTATGATGAACGAATGGAAACGCAATCGGTGTGTTCGGCAATTTAGGACCATAACTGATCTTACTGACAAAAAGAAAATCACCAACAAGTAGCGATTTTTCCATACTGGAGGTCGGAATTGTATAAGCCTCGACCAGAAAAGTGCGGATGATAGTAGCAGCCACCACAGCAAAAATAATAGCATCAGCCCATTCACGTACCTGGCCTTTTTTGGGACGTACAGTCGTAAGTGGATCCTGATACATGAGGGTTGTTTTGAAAGATAAATATGGAAAATAAATAAATGGGAATAATACGGAAAGCAACTGTTCCCACAAATGTAGTTTGCCAAAACATTTAGCTAACTCCACCAACATCAACATATAAACGAAAACATTAATAAAAGGCATTACCAAAAAAGCCCACCACCACAGCGGTTTACGGATAATTTTAAGCAGAATATGCAGATTGTAAAATGGAATAACGGCATAAATACTTTTATACCCGGCTTTTGAAAATAATTGCCAGGCAAATGCTGTTGGAATACTTAAAAGGAATGGAACAAGAATGATTAATCCGATCATGAGTCTTTGTATTAATGTGGCAAAGGTAGCGAACTGTGTGTAAATTAAAACAGTAGAGAAGTGTTAATATTTTATAATCAATGAAGTGGCAGTGCGAAAACTACTTTTTCTTTGTAACCCACCAGGTGAATTATGACACCACCAGAACGTGCAACGCCTTGAAATTCGCTTAAATCAAACAATACAGAATCATGTACGATTGCCCTGCATGGATCATGATCAGTGAATTTTGGTGACAGGAAAACATTTGCCGGCATGGTGGAAGCATCTATATTCTCATAAAACAACTGCAGGCTGGTTTCACCGCAGCCACCGCCATAACTTATACCTAATTTTAAACAGTGCCCGTCAAGGATCATTGATTCGATCTCAAAAAAATCACTTTTGATTGAATCTGGCAATTTATTCGTTTTCAGAACCGGATTGCATATTTCATTCGTTTTTAGAAGAACAGTTTCATTTATAACAGCTGATTTTGAATGACTTAAACAAGATTCTATTAAACCAGAACCCAGAAGAACGATTGCTATAACCGAAAGCTTCAAAAAGACATTCATTACTTTAAACCTGATTTAAGCAGATCATTAATTGAATAAATCCCTTTTTTTCCAAATAAAAACTCAGCAGCCAGCACAGCACCCAGAGCAAATCCGTCTAAGCCTCTGGCTTCGTGCCGTAAACTAATTATATCTTCATCTGATTGGGCAATTATTTCGTGAATTCCACTCACATTTTCTTTTCGTGTAACCTCAACCGGTATTAGTGTTTCATCCTGCTGACTGCCAATTTTCCAACCTGAATAGTATGGATTATTATCAATTATATCATTTGCAAGTTGGATAGCTGTCCCACTTGGCGCATCTTTTTTATTAATATGATGCGTTTCACTAAGCGTGATTTTATAATTGTATTTAGCACTCATAGCAGCCAGCATTTTGTTCATCTCAAATACAATATTCATTCCCACGCTGAAATTTGGCGCATAGAAAAGACTTTGATTTTTCTCAAAACACCAGCTTTCTACCTCCTTCAGTTGGTCGTACCAACCGGTTGTACCAACGACAATGGGTATATTTCCGTCAAAACATTTGTGTATATTGTTAATCACTTTGTTCGGAATACTAAAATCGATAGCGACATCACACAGTAAAAATTCCTTAATATTATTCAACCAATCATGTTCATTGTCAAGTTTCAGAAATACTTCATGACCACGTTGCAACACAAATTTTTCAACCTCTTTACCCATGCGGCCATAGCCAATCAAACAGATTTTCAATTGCTTCATAATTCAGGATTTAAAATTTTACGCTGATACCAATTCCAGTTTGAAATTGATTGCCAACAGATCTAACAGTTACGTAATTGGATTCAATGACCGGCTGAATATGCAGAGTAAGATTGTCGCTGATATCATAATCGAAAAAATGGGCATCAACATTCGCATCAATAATATTCAGGATATACCACAGACCCATAACAATCCAACTCAATTCAACATTGCGCCTGTAATAATCACGAATTTCTAATAAATCAGCTTCATCATATTTATCAACCAACTCATTATCAATAGGGTATTCATATTCATTAGAAACATAATCATACGCTTCTCTGGCTTCAACATAATGCTTATGGTTTGAAACGATAAAATAGGAGATTGTCCCGATACCAGCATAAACGATTGGAATTTTCCAGTATTTTTTATTGTAAGCCTGACCTGTTCCCGGTATAATTGCTGAATAAATGGTTGCCCGTTTGGCTGAATGCTTTTTTTTGCCTGTGATCATCTCACTTTCATTGGGTTTGACCTGCGCATTTATGGGTTTAATAAATGTCAGAACAAGAAGCAGGGCCATCAGGTAACGTATCATTGTTCTATTTTTGACTCAAAATCGTATACAAACGATTAAAATCTTCATCACTTTTGAAGTGAATCATCAACGAACCTTTCCCTGTAACTTCACGTTTCACATCAGTTTTGCATTCCAGTGCTTCTGAGATTTCCTTGCTTTGAATTTTAAAAATCTCAGGCAATGCAACTTTCAATTTTTCTTTCGGGCTGTCTTTAGGATTATTCAAAGCACGCACCAGTGCTTCAACTTGCCTGACATTCAATTCTTTATCGATAATATGCTGCAGTATATGAAGCTGTTTTGCTGGATCTTCAATATTGATGATTGCCCGTGCATGACCCATCGTGATATGTCCATCACGTAAAGCCACCTGAATTTCAGGAGGTAATTTTAATAAACGAACAAAATTTGTAATACTGGTTCTGCTTTTCCCAACCTGTTCGCTAAGTTTTTCCTGTGTAAGATTACATTCATCCATCAGACGCTGATACGAGATCGCAATCTCAATAGCGTTGAGATTTTCACGGTGAATATTTTCGATGAGTGCCATCTCGAGCATTTGTTCATCGTTGGCAACACGAACAAAAACAGGAATACTTTCAAGTCCGGCCAATTTTGAAGCACGCAATCTGCGTTCACCAGAAATGAGCTGATAACGGTCATAGCCCATTTTACGAACTGTAACAGGTTGTATAACACCTTGTTGCTTGATTGATGCAGCCAGCTCCCGTAATGGCATATCTTCGAAATCAGTACGTGGCTGAAAGGGATTTGCCTCAATTTTATCAATGTCAATTTCAGCGATGGCACCGGCAACATAATTACCGGATATATCTGTTGATGTGATGTCGGTATCAGGACTCTCAAGAATGGCATCCAGTCCACGGCCGAGGCCTCTTTTCTTGTTCTTTAAATTACTCATTGTCATTCAGATCGATATTTTTCTCTTCAGCCGAAAGGCTTGTCATATTATTTTTTTGAAGAATCTCACGGGCCAGATTAAGGTAATTAATTGCTCCAGTACTGGTTGCATCATGCATGATGATCGTTTCACCAAAACTTGGAGCTTCACTTAAACGTGTGTTTCGTGAAATAATTGTATCGAAAACCATTTGCTGAAAATGCGTTTTCACCTCATCTACAACCTGTTTGGATAAACGTAATCTCGAATCAAACATAGTTAACAATATTCCTTCAATATCAAGTTCAGGATTCAGACGGGTCTGCACTATCTTAATTGTATTCAATAGTTTTCCCAGGCCTTCGAGCGCAAAATATTCACATTGCACCGGAACAATCACTGAATCAGCAGCAGTTAGCGAGTTTACCGTAATCAAACCAAGTGAGGGAGAACAATCAATGATGATAAAATCGTAGTCATCTTTCAATTTTGCGATGACATTCTTCATCATTCTTTCACGGTTCGGAAGATTGATCATTTCAATTTCTGCTCCGACAAGATCGATATGTGCCGGCAATAAAAACAAATTTGGGGTTGGTGTATCAAGAATAATATCTTTTGGATTGATATCGTCAATGATACACTCGTAAATACTTGTTTTGATGTTTTTCGGATCGAAACCAACTCCGGATGTTGCATTGGCCTGCGGATCAGCATCAATGAGCAACGTACGGTATTCAAGTACTGCAAGACTGGCAGCAAGGTTTATAGCAGAAGTAGTTTTACCAACTCCGCCTTTTTGATTTGCAATTGCAATGGTTTTACCCATAATTATTGATTATAAGCTTATTAGATATAAAATAATGATTAGAAAGCCATACAAAAGTAAAGTTTTAATAAGGCCAAACCGGATTTCGCTGCATGAACTTTTAAACATTTACCGATTGACATCGCTGAAAAACCAAAAAAGCTGCCATGATGCAGCTGTGTAAGGCAACACATCTACCCTACTTTGTGGATGTTATGCAAGATCTTCGAAAGAAAGGCTGTCGTGATCTATTTCTGCAGGTTCTTCAACACCATAGTTATCAGGATAAACCCCTGTCTGAACAAATTCAATTGACTCTTCAAGACCTTTTACAAACTTCTCAAAATCTTCTTTATACAAAAAGAGCTTATGCTTCTCGTAAATAAATTTCCCCTGTTCGTTACTGAATCTACGCTTTGATTCAGTGATTGTCAAATACTTATCTTCACCGCGTGTTACTTTAACATCAAAGAAATACGTCCTTTTACCGGCCCTTATCGCCCTCGAAAACATTTCTTCTTTTCTTCCCTGATTTTCGTGATCTTCCATGTTGAAATTACTTTTGGTTTATGTTCATTTCCAAAAGCAAAAATAAAAAAAACTATAACTCCGGGACAAAAAATCTAAAATCCTTTTTTGATGTGGTTTGTCCATTTAATTTAGAACTGTTCTACTTTCAAAAATTTATGATTACCTTTGCAGACGCAAAATCCGACTATAAATTTGGTCATTATCAGACATAAATAACAAGCATAAATTTTAAAAAATGGCAAACTTTGAGATTATAATGCCTAAATTAGGCGAGAGTATAATTGAGGCTACAATAACCAAATGGTTAAAAAAAGTAGGTGATGCTGTAGCAGAGGATGATCCGATTGTCGAAATCGCTACCGATAAGGTTGACTCTGAAATACCTTCACCGGTTGAAGGGAAATTAATCAAGTCATTGTTTAATGAAGGTGATGTAGTTCCCGTTGGTACAGTTATCGCTATTGTGAGTATGGATGGCGAAGATGCCGCAGAACCAGCGATAATTTCGGTTGAAGTTGAGACTAATGTAACTGACAAACAAGTAACTGCTGTAGTTTCTGAGATTATTACCGAAAAGTCTGATAAATTTTATTCCCCACTTGTGAAAAGCATTGCCAAGCAGGAAAACATTTCTACCGGCGAACTGGATAGCATTAAAGGAAGTGGAAAAGACGAAAGAGTTACAAAAGATGATGTTCTTGGTTATCTGAAAAATAAAACTTCCTTACCTGCGAAAACAGCTGTTCCACAGCAAGTTTCAGAAACCAAAACGGTTGTCAGACAAGAAGCTCCTAAAGTTAAAACTGAAGCAGGCGACACGATTATCGAAATGGACCGCATGCGTAGACTGATCGCTGACCACATGGTTATGTCAAAACAGGTTTCACCCCACGTTACCTCTTTTATTGATGTTGATGTTACCAATATCGTCAACTGGCGTAATAAAGTGAAAGACAGCTTCCAGAAACGTGAAAACCAAAAGATTACCTATACTCCGATTTTCTTTCATGCAGCAGCCAAGGCCCTGAAAGATTATCCGCAGGTAAATGCCTCAGTTGATGGCTATAAAATGATATTACGAAAAAATATCAATATCGGAATGGCTACCGCATTGCCTTCCGGCAATCTGATTGTTCCGGTCATTAAAAATGTGGATGAGAAAAACCTGCTTGGTGTCACCAAATCGGTAAATGACCTTGCAAATCGTGCCCGTGCCAACAAACTCGATCCGGATGATATTCAGGGAGGAACATTTACCATTACCAATTTTGGTTCATTCGATAGTTTAACCGGTACGCCAGTAATTAACCAGCCGCAGGTTGCTATTCTGGCCATTGGCGCCATCCGCAAACAGCCAGCAGTGCTTGAAACTCCAATGGGTGATGTCATTGCGATCCGCTCTATCATGATTTTATCTCTGGCTTATGATCACCGCATTGTTGATGGAGCATTGGGTGGAATGTATCTGAAACGAATGAAAGAATTATTGGAGAATTTTGATCCAAATACTGAAATTTAATTGATTTTCAATGGGTTGGAAAATTCTTCCAACCCTTTTTTTTCTTATCATATTATGGAATTAAACCTGAAACGTCCTATTGCATTCTTCGATCTGGAGACTACCGGACTCAATATCACCACTGACCGGATTATCGAAATCTGTATTTTGAAAATTCATCCTGACAAAAAGGAAGAAATAAAAACAATCCGCGTAAATCCGGAGATGCCTATTCCTGCTGAATCCAGAAAATTTCATGGCATCAATGATGAGGATGTAAAAGATGCACCCACATTTAAAGAAGTTGCAAAGGAGTTAAACAACTTTTTAAACAACTGTGATCTGGCCGGTTACAATGCCTTGAAATTTGATATCCCTTTACTAATGGAGGAGTTTCTGCGTTGTGATATCGATTTTGATTTGAAAAAACGTAAAATGGTGGACGTTCAGAATATTTTCATGAAAATGGAACCACGTACACTCAAAGGTGCGTACAGGTTTTTCTGTAATCAGGAATTGGTGGATGCCCATTCTGCAGAAGCAGACACCAAAGCGACCTATCATATTTTGATGGCGCAGCTCGATCGTTACAAAGATTCGGTTCATGAACAGAGAAACGGTGATATTTCGAACCCTATCGTAAATGACATCAGTGCATTACACGATTTCTCAATACAACAGCATACTGCTGATCTCGCCGGCCAAATCATTTACAATGATAAAAACCAGGAGGTATTTCATTTTGGAAAACACAAAGGAAGGTTGGTAGAAGAAGTCTTTACAAAAGAACCTTCTTATTATGACTGGATGATGAAAGGCGAGTTTCCACTGTTCACTAAAAAATTAATAACACAGATAAAACTTCGTAATTTTGGGAAAAATACGATAGTATAAATCAATTCCTTAAGCCATGAAAATTGTCTGTATCGGTCGCAATTATGCCGATCATGCCCGAGAGTTAAACAATCCGGTTCCATCGAAGCCTGTATTTTTCATGAAGCCCGACACGGCTTTACTTCATCCGCATAACCCATTTTTTCTGCCTGAATTTTCAAATGACGTTCATTATGAAACGGAATTGGTTATTAAAATAAGTAAGCATGGCAAGCATATTGCTGAAAAATTTGCCTACAAATACTATGAAGAAATTACGGTTGGGATTGATTTCACTGCCCGTGATCTGCAGAATGAATGCAAAGACAAAGGTTTGCCCTGGGAAATTGCCAAAGCATTTGACCAATCAGCGCCTGTTGGAGATTTTATTCCTATCGATCAGTTTAAAGGAAGAGAAATACTGTTTGGACTGAAAATTAATGGGGAATGGCGGCAAAACGGAAACAGCAAGGATATGATTTTTAGTTTTGACAGGATTATTTCATATGTCTCACAATTTATTACGCTTCGTAAAGGTGATTATATATTTACCGGGACCCCTGCCGGGGTTGGCAAGACCATGCCGGATGACGAGTTTGAATTGTTTATAGAAAATCAGAAACTACTGGTTTTCAGGGCAAAATAAAAGTCAATCCTTCATTTGAAGCGCTTCAGATTTAAAACGATTATTCAACAATAAGTATTAATACGTATCTAAAATATAAGACTTAATACCATCGATATTAAGTGTTTGTATTGTTTCACACTCCATATCATTAAGATAATTTTGTTTGTTCAGGAGACCATTGTTTCCATGTTACATATCAAACAAAATTCATCATTATGATCCGTTATTTCCATATTAAAAAAAATACTGCAATATTCCTCCTGACAATTTTTGGAATTGCGATTTTATCATGCCAGCCGGGCCAGAAGAATCAAGTAAACGAATCTGGAAAACTTCAGGGAACTCTATCTATATCAGGAGCTTTTGCCTTATATCCCATGACAGTGAAATGGGCTGAAGAATTTAAAAAAATGAATCCGGAAGTACGGATTGATATCAGTGCAGGCGGTGCAGGTAAAGGGATGGCTGATGCATTATCAGGAATGATTGACCTTGGCATGTTCTCGCGTGGTGTGACTCAGGCTGAACTTGACAAAGGTGCCTGGTTTATTGCGGTTGCCAAGGATGCGGTTCTTCCCACTATGAATCCCAATAATCCATATTGCGATCAATTATTAACAGTGGGCCTGACCCGGCAAACATTTACAGATATTTATATCACACAGACGACCAAACAATGGGATCAATGCATCGGTTTAAAAGGCGATAATGCAAAGATTAATGTTTATACCCGTTCAGACGCCTGCGGTGCTGCGGAAATGTGGGGTTTATTTCTTGGTAAAAATCAGGAAAGTCTGAATGGAATAGGTGTTTTCGGTGATCCCGGAATCGCTGACGCTGTTAAGAATGATATAAATGGTATTGGTTTTAACAATGTGATCTATGCCTACGATATAACCAGCAGGAAAGTTTATCCCGGACTGTCAATTATTCCGATCGATTTAAATGCCAACGGAATAATCGATCCTGAAGAAAATTTTTACGATTCCCTCGATCATATTATGGATGCCATTGCCAAAGGTATTTATCCATCCCCTCCGGCGCGGGATTTGTATTTAATAGCCAAAGGTCAGCCAACAAATCCATTGTCGGTCGCTTTTCTGAAATGGATTTTAACCGAAGGCCAGCAATATGTAGGAAGCGCAGGTTATGTAATGCTTTCACCCGAGAAGATCGCATCTGAACTTGAAAAACTCAAATAAAAAAGGCTTAAAAAATTCATATAAGAGCTTAAGATTTTCTAAAAAAAACAATGACCGCCAATCAAATACAACGAAAAACTGATAGATGAAATTCAGGGCTTTTGAAATAAGCAGAAAACTTCGGAATTCAATCCACACCGGTTGGATGATTGCCTGCCTGTCAGTCGTTTTATTAATCCCTTTGTTTTTGACAGCCGGATTAGCGATAAAATCATTCCCTCTTTTGCATCAACATCCACTTCTTTCTTTAATATTCTCAAGCAATTGGAAACCATTATCCGGTGAATTTGGATTTTACCCTTTTATTGTCAGTTCTGTCTGGGTGACCATCTTTGCCTTATTGATTTCAATTCCAATTTGTTTGCTGACATCAATTCATTTAACCCAATATGCCAAGAAATGGGTTTTAAAGATTATGCAACCTGTGATTGATATACTTGCAGGTATTCCATCGGTAATATATGGTGTCTGGGGCATTCTGGTAGTCATTCCGTTCATTTCAAATCATATTGCACCCATGCTCGGCAAATCTTCATCAGGATATTCCATTCTGGCCGGCGCCATCGTTCTCTCCATTATGGTTATTCCTTTTGTACTGAATATTTTGATTGAGTTGTTTAACAACATTCCGGTTGAGTTATCGGAAGCTTCTCTTTCTTTGGGTGCAACACGTTGGCAAACAATAAAATATGTGGTATTAAAGAAAGGTCTTCCTGGCATAATATCTTCTTTCGGATTGGGAATGTCTCGTGCTTTCGGTGAAACGATAGCGGTATTGATGGTAGTTGGAAATGTGGCCAAAGTACCAACAGGAATTCTTCAGCCAGGATATCCGCTACCCGCATTAATTGCCAACAATTATGGAGAAATGATGTCAATTCCTCAATATGATGCAGCGCTTATGTTATCGGCATTCATACTTTTTGTAGTTGTATTATTCTTTAATGCAGGCTCACGCATACTCATTATCAGATCAGGTAAACACAATTAAAATAATGAACCGAAGAAAAGCAGAAGAATTATTTTTCAGGGTGTTGATGTTCCTCTCCACAACTATTATCCTTCTGGTTTTGTGTCACATCATTTATAGCATTCTTGCAGCAGGATTACCACATTTAAACTGGGATATGGTTTCAAAAGTACCTGAAGGTGGTTATTATTTCGGGAAAGGTGGAGGAATTTTAAATGCAATTGTTGGTTCATTATATGTCGCTGTTGGCGCTACTTCTCTTGCTTTTGCCATAGGTTTGCCTCTTGCTTTGTTTATGAATATTCACCTGACAAAATGGAAAAAGCTGGTTAACGGAATACGTTTTTTAATGGACCTGCTTTGCGGAATTCCATCCATTGTGTATGGCGCCTTTGGGTTTACTCTCATGATATTCTTTGGTTTACGCACATCATTACTGGCAGGTATAATTACGGTTACTGTATTTATCGTACCAATTATGATTCGTGCAATTGACGAGGTATTGATGACCATTCCACGTGGCTTGTTTGAATCAGCACTTTCGCTAGGATCAACAAAATCAGAGATTTCATACCGAGTCTTCTTCAAACAATCGATAGCCGGTATCATCACTGCCATGTTGTTGTCATTTGGTCGTGCTATCGGCGATGCTGCTTCTGTTTTGCTGACAACAGGTTACACCGACTATATCCCGACCTCACTGAATCAACCCACAGCGACTTTGCCTCTGGCAATCTTTTTTCAATTGAGTTCTCCCATTCTTGAAGTGAGACAACGCGCTTATGCTTCAGCAGTAATTCTGATTGCAATCATTTTGTTTATCAGTTTATTGGCAAGAATTCTGACTTACAGTTACAAGAAAAACAAGATCAATTACTAAGATGAATCAAACGGAAATCAGTATCAGAAATCTCAATTTGTCGTTTGAGAAACAGCAAATCCTGAAGAATATCAATGTTGATATACCAAGGCATAAAATCACGGTGATCATGGGACCATCAGGTTGCGGAAAAACTACGCTGATGAGATGCATGAACAGGCTCACAGATCTGAACACCCAGACCAAAGTGACAGGTAATATTTTCATCGGTGACAGAGATATTCTCAATACACATGATGACATTAACGAAATCAGAAAAATGATGGGATTGCTGGCTCAACGCCCATATCCGCTGCCGATGAACATTTTCAACAATGTTGCTTACGGACTGCGTATAAGTGGCAGGAAAAAGAAAAGATTTCTTGAAAAACGCGTGGAACATTATCTGCGTCAGGTGAATTTATGGGAAGAAGTTAAGGACAGGTTAAGAGATCCGGCAGCAGCGCTTTCGATCGGACAACAGCAACGATTGTGCCTTGCCCGCGGATTGGCCGTTGATCCGCGAATTATTCTGGCTGATGAGCCAACCTCAGCACTAGATCCTATTTCGAGTCAATTGATCGAAGAAAAATTTGCCGAATTAAAAACGAGTTATACCATTGTGATGGTGACTCATATTCTTCGTCAGGCCAGACGAATTGCTGATCACGTTGTTTTTATGTATATGGGTGAGGTAATTGAACAAGGTCCGGCAGAGGAATTTTTTCAGAATCCACAAATGGAAATGACCAAATCGTATTTAAAAGGCTTGTTTTATTAAGCGAAATAGCACAAATTAGCTTACTTTGCATAACAGAATCAAAATTTTATAAATATAAACATCATATCTAATGAAACAGAAACTTTACTTTTTAGGATTTATTTTTGGCACAATTTTGCTTCCATTACAAGGTTTCAGTCAGTTCACTGTTACCGGAGAATACCGTCCGACTGCTGAAATGCGCAAAGGCTACAGATACTTAGCCCAAGACGCTTACAAACCGGCATATTTTGTTTCTCAGCGCACCAGGATTGGTTTTTATTACGAACATGAATGGATTAAAACCGGCATGAGTTTCCAGGATATTCGAATCTGGGGCGACGAAAGTTTGTATTCATCAAGTGGCGTATTAGGCGATATGGCCAGTGTTGATCTCAACGAGGCATGGGTACAACTCTCTTTTCTTAAAAAATCATCACTGAAAATTGGAAGGCAATATTTTGATTATGATGACACCCGTTTATTATCAATGCGCAACTGGAATAACCATTCGATCAAATATGACGCAATTCTTTATCAGTTTACTGACAATAAATTCATCCTCGATGCAGCGGTTTCATATAACAACCAACTGGAATCCTATTTTGGAAACGTCTATCCTTTTGCCAAAATGAAAACCCTGAATTTTGTACATGCTTCATACAAAATCAACGATCAGTTCAAGGCAGCTTTGATTGCCCTTGCTTCAGGCTATACAAAAAATGATACCAGCGAAACGATTTATATCAGAGGTTCTTATGGTGCGATCGTAAATTATCAGACAGACAAAACGAAAGCCATGGCGAGCATGTATTTTCAAAATGGAAAAAACGCATCCGGTATAAAAGCCAAAGCCTATAATGTGAACGTAAAAGCAACCTATAAAGTTTCAAAATTCAATCTTGGAGGCGGTATTACATTGGTTTCAGGCGATAATGCCAGTGATGTAAATACTGACAATATGTTCGATCTGCATTACGGAAATCGTCACAGTTATTATGGTACTATGGATTTTTTTACTGGCATGCCAAAAGCAACTGGTAACGGTGGTTTAAATGATTTTTTCATTACAACCCAATTTAAATTAAGCGAAAAAACCACATTCACAGCAGATTACCACTTTTTTACACTAAATAAAGACGTAAAAGATAAAACCATAACAACCAGCACCGTTTATCTTGAAAAAGGATTAGGTTCAGAAGTTGATCTGGGTTTTAACATCAAATTACACAAGATAGTCGAACTTCAAGGTGGTTACTCTTTCATGCTTCCAACCTCATCCATGCAAAAATTACAGGGTATTGCTGATTCTGAGAAAGATTTCAGTTCCTGGGTTTGGTTACAGATGATTGTAAAACCAGTGTTTTTCTCCAATAAATAACCCCTTTTTCAGAATAAAAAAAGCCGCAATTCAATGAACTGCGGCTTTTTTTTTTGCATATAATAATCTCTACTTTGTTAGTTTTGAGATCCTTCGTTCATTGATGAAAGCCATCAGAGCAACACTGAATATCACGGCGACAGTGTAATATACAAAAGTTGGAACCGGAACCGGATCGCCTTTTGCATAAGAGTGCAAGCCTGATAAATAGTAGTTTACACCAAAATATGTCATAATAACCGAACTATACGAAACCAAACTTACCAGACTGAATGAATAATCAGTTTTCAATCCGGGAACATAGCCCATGTGGGCTACGAATGAATAAATCAACACAGTAACCAGCGCCCATGTTTCTTTTGGATCCCATCCCCAATATCTGCCCCATGATTCATTGGCCCAAACACCACCAAGAAAAGTACCTATGGTGAGCAGATATAATCCGATAATAATCGTTCGCTCATTGATAAAATTAAGCTCTTTGATTCTTTGTGCAAGATTAACAGAATTTTTGGGTGTCTTTAAAATCATCAGCAACAGATTGATGAAGCCGAGTAAAGCACCCAGCGCAAGGAATCCATAACTGGCTGTAATAACCGAAACGTGAATTGTGAGCCAATATGATTTTAATACCGGTACCAGATTCGTTATTTCAGGATCCATCCAGCTGAGATGGGCTACCATCAAAATGATTGAGGCAAGAATTGAAGTTGCAGCGATGGTCATAGGTGATTTTCTTGAAAAAATCAAACCAGCCAGAACTGTCACCCATGAAATATAAATCATTGATTCATAACCATTACTCCATGGTGCCCGGCCCGAAATATACCAACGTAATCCAAGTCCCAGTGTTTGAAGCGCAAAGAATGCTATGATGATTATATAGAAAATACTGACCGATTTATTGATCCATTTGCGTTCTTTGAAAATATTCATAAACACAAACACCAACATAATGATACCTACCAAACCGAAATAATTACTTAAACGATCGAAGATCATGAGTTTATTATATAAAATCTCAGCACTGATGTTCGAATCGGATTGAATGATTTCACGACCAAATTTCTTTTGATAATCGATAATCCCTGTAAGAAGCATATCAGCTTGTTTCATATCATGACTTGCGAGCGACTGAAGATAAACCGTTAAAACAGAGGCAATAAATGATGAATCATTTTTTGAAACTCCTGTCACAGCATCACCTGGTTTAAACCAAGGGTTATGGGATTCTTTTGGATCAGGTAAAATTTTCAACAATTCACCCGTGACAGCCATATAGAAAATATTAATTCTTTCATCAACTGCAATTACGTCCTGATCGAACTTACTTCTTTCAGACGCTTTCTTTTCGTAAGCCTGGCTTACCAGATCGCGGAGCTTATAGTTACCACCCTTTTCGAAATCAAGCACATCTGTAAAAGCTGCCAGATCACCCTCAATACCAAGGAATTTTTTCAATTCAGGGTGTTTTACCTTGACCATCGGAGTACGCTGCCATTTTTGTGGATCAAGCAACATCCCCATATAAACCTGTTCAGGATTCAATCCGTTGAAACTGTTTTTACGCGAAATTTTACGCAATAATTCGCTGGCCACAGTATTCATTGGTTTCAAACGACCATCCTGATCCTGCACAAGCAATCGACCGAATTTAGCAGCGTGATCCTTATCAACACCTACCATATCTGTATTCTGTGCCATCAATGTTGATGTTGACAACAAAACACCAATTAAAATGAGTTTGGCTTTATCAGTGCTGTTTTTCAACATTTTACCGAGATGTGCAAACCGGGTGTTTTTAACAAACAAAGCAAGCATCATGCCTAGCGACATGAAAAAATAGCCAAGGTATGTAACGAATGTGCCGGCACCGTCTTTGTTAACTGACAATACAGTTCCTTTTTCATCTTTATCAAAAGAAGACTGAAAAAACCGATAACCCCTGTAATTCAATACATTATTCATAAATATACGATAAGGCATTTCAACACCATTCTGTTTGTCGATGAGTGTTACCTGACTGGCATAGGATGCAGGGCTGCGGCTTCCAGGATAGCGTTCCAACTCAAAATTGTCTAGTTTGATTCCAAACGGGAGGTTGATAACTTTCGCTCCGTAAGACATTGTTATCTTAATGTCATTCATTACAAATGATTCTTTATCGCCCTGATAGCCATCTCCACCGTGCAGAGCGATTTCTTTTGTCTCATTTCCAGATTCAACTTTTACGATCATCACATCCATAAACTGGGCATCTTTGCCTTCATATGACTGATAATCAATAATTCCATTTTGTTTAATCTCGGTAAGTACAATTTTCAATTCGCCAAAACCATGCAGTTTCATCATCTGAAAAGGAATAACAGTGAATGGTGCGATAGTGTCTTTCGAGGCATCAGCCATGGCCATAGTAGAAAGAATATAAGGACTCTGAACCTGCAATGAGCCGTTTTCCATAGTGATATTGATGGCTGTGCTATCAAATGCACGGTTGAAATTAATTTTGTAACCCGCAAAACTCTTTACTTCACCCTCTTTTAACATAAGGTTCTTGCGACCAGAGTTGCCCGAAGAAACAACAAGAGTTATATAAGGAATTCCTTGTCCTGGTGCACCTTCAGTAATCACTTCCTGCGCATTTGGTACAAATCGGACCGATTCAAATTTGAATTTTTTTCCATTGATAGTCTCACTGTCACTGTAACTTTTCTCAGAGAAAGCGGACATCATAACCGCCTTGTCAGTGATTACAACATTTTGATTGTCAGTAAGCTCAGCAATAACATGGGTTTTATCAGACATCATTGTGCTTGCTGTTGCGCCTTCACGAATGCTCATCACACCTTCATAACCTACATATCTGGTGATACCGGCGCCGATAAGAATGACAATAAATGAAACGTGGAAAGTAAAAACCACGAGTTTTTCGGGACGAAACATTTTGTACCGGAAAATATTAACTATTAAATTGATAGTCAGAAGCAACAGCAGGGCCTCAAACCATTTTGCATGATACACGGCTACTTTTGCACCGATAGCGCCATAGTCATTCTCGATGAATGTGGCTGTTCCAATGGCAATAGCGAATACAAGGATAAGTAATCCCATTACCTCCATTGAAAAAAGCGTTTGTATAATCTTCTTCATGTGATTTTTAGTTCTGGTTAATTATTAAAAAATGTGATCAAAGATATTTATTTAGATGCTGAGAATTGAAACGAACGAAATGTGATAGAAAATACTACACTTTGCAACAACCGTTTCTTATTATTTTTCATTTGATTTAATGATAACATCAATCGCTCCGACACCAAATTTAGCCATAGCAGCCATCCTGTTTTCTGTTCCCTCGAAAGATTCAAGTGCTTTCACAATTGCATTTTTAAGCACGCCATTACCTACACCATGTATATAAGTTACTTTAGAATAGTCATTTGCCATTGCACTATGTAAGGTTTTTTCGAAATAATCAAATTGTATTTTGAACATATCGTGACTGGTTAGACCTGAAATATTATCGACCAATTCACCTATATGTAAGTCGATAACTGCTTCACCTTGTTCTTTACGGTGCTTGTCGATTAATGCTTTTTCTTTTGCTACTGCCCTTACCGGCTCAGTTGTTTCCGTCTGGAATTCGAGACTCTGTTTGTAATTTCCAGCACTTTTCAGGGCAACAAGCGTTTGCAGACACACCATCAGTGCTTTGTCGCCAAGAATGCCTGACATGACATAACTTCCTTCTTTGTAAAACCGGTTTGGCTTGACATCAAAAGGTGAGAAAAGTGGATGATACACTTCTGCTGATTGGTCAAATACCAAAATTGCCTGCACAATTCCTTCGCACCAGGCATTGATATCGTTGCGGGAAATGGTTTCAATATTGATCCTTGAATAGGGTTCCATTTGACCGAAATCAGCATTTATCAATCCTGTTTCTGTCTTTAAACCAACACTATACAACAATTCAGCAGGCGTATGATTTACGAGAATCACATCGAGTAAACCCGTCAGGATCCACTGTTGCTCGTGTGGCAAGAACGCCAGGTAAATACCTTCAGCCTCAGGGTTCTTCCCGAAACGACGAAGTTTGCCTTTACGGGCCTGGTCTTCTTCATGGGCTTCCTGTTCCGCTTTTTGCTGTAATTCCTTTTGAATATTATTGATATGCGCTGTGCGTTTTGGCTGACTAACCAATTCAGGATTGGCCAGTACCAATTCACTCATCAAAACCGGGATATCAAATCCATCCTCAATCTCGATCATTACCATACGGCTATCCATGAGTTTTTTTACCGTGCCACCGCCCAGTTCATTCAGAAACTTCACTTTATCCCCTACATTTAATCTGAGCATGATATTCAATTTAGTGGGCAAAAATAGGGATAATAACAAGAAGAGACTTTTGGGACAGTGGAGTGTAATTGTTAAAAAATTAAAAAAAAAATTCCTTACGTCAAATGTCTGACAACTGAAATCAAAAATATTTTGAAAACCATACCGAATATTCATTGGAAAAAGGAAGCAAACCTCACAAGAAAAGCGCAAAAAAGGTGAATTCCATTTTGATTATTATCATTAATTTTGCTCCAGATTCAACCTGACAGAGGTTTTATTATAATAGTTTAAACCATTCACCATGATTTCATTTTTATTATCCATAGTAGCGTTAATTCTCGGGTATTTCTTTTACGGCCTTTTTGTTGAAAAGGTATTTGGTATTGACAAATCGAGACCAACGCCCGCAATCACTCATGCAGACGGCGTTGATTTTGTTCCGATGAAATGGAGTAAAATATTCCTGATTCAATTTTTAAATATTGCCGGTCTGGGACCAATTTTCGGAGCCATTGCAGGAGCAGCATGGGGCCCGATCGCATTTCTCTGGATTGTATTAGGTTGTATTTTCGCCGGTGCAGTGCATGATTTTTTTTCCGGGATGATGTCAATCCGGATGGGTGGACAAAGTATTCACCTGATTGTGGGTAAATATCTTGGTAACAATGTTAAACAATTCATGACTTTGTTTACTGTTGGGATGATGATTTTGGTTGGCGCGGTCTTTATAATAGGACCTGCAAAAATATTATCGGATATGACTGCTGGGTTTATGGGTATGACTGTATGGATAACAATAATTTTCATTTACTATATCATGGCAACCTTGTTGCCTATTGACAAACTCATTGGTCGAATTTACCCGATCTTCGGAATAGCGATGCTTTTTATGGCAGTAGGCATAGGGGGCGCAATGATAGTAAATGGACTTCCTATTCCCGAACTGACCCTGTCCAACTTCAGAAACATGAATGCCAACCCTGAAAATTTCCCAATATTTCCAATGTTGTTTGTCACCATTGCCTGTGGAGCCATTTCAGGTTTTCATTCAACGCAATCAACATTAATGTCTCGTTGTATAACCAATGAAAAATATGGACGCAGAGTGTTTTATGGCGCAATGATAACCGAAGGAATGGTAGCTTTGATCTGGGCAGCCGTCGGTATGAGTTTTTTCGGAGGTGTAACCGAATTAAATGATATGCTAACTCAACAGAAAGGAAACACAGCTTGGATTGTGAATTTAATTTCCAATTCATTACTGGGTCGCATCGGCGCTGTGATTGCAATTCTTGGTGTGGTTGCCGCTCCCATTTCAACTGGGGATACCGCTTTTCGTAGCGCCAGACTAATTATAAGCGACTTTCTGAACCTTGAACAAAAGAGTTTAAAAAACAGACTGATTCTAACTGTTCCTTTGTTTGTTGCTGGATTTTTGCTGACTTTGATTGACTTTTCAATTATCTGGCGCTATATGGCCTGGTCTAATCAAACACTTGCCGTGATAGTGTTATGGGCGATTACAGTGTATCTTGCTGTTGAACGGAAACCTTATTGGATAACACTCATCCCGACTATTTTTATGACGGCTGTTGTTACTGCTTACATTCTCGTAGCGCCTGAAGGGTTGGGAATTAAGGTTCTATACGGCCAGATTATTGGCATTGCATTCTCATTGGTTATGATGGGCGGATTTTTTATCTGGTTGCTAAGAATAAGGACGCTCCAGGGCAAATGGCGACCAGTGGAGGAGACTATTGAATAAAAATTTACCTTAAAGACTGAGATTATAATAAGATTGAATCAAACAATTGTTTTGAAACGACCTCTTTTGAAAGGAAGAAGAAACCATAGGTTTGTTTAGGTTTTGATCTATTTTGTATTATTTTTGCGCCTCATTTTTAAATTTTTTCATGAATTTTTTGATATTCCTTTTCCCTTTATTATTATTGAATACAGGGATGAATTCTCCTTCATTCAGAGAAACGCAGATGTCTTTCACCAGAGTAAGAGAAGCTTATGCCGGTAAGGAGAAAATTGTTATTAAAACACTTGGTGAACATTCCATCTCACGCGACAGTCTGAGAATTTACCTCCGCGCTTTCAAAACCGAAAAAAAAGTCGAATTATGGGCAAAAAATATTTCCGACTCAACTTATATCCTGATAAAGAAATTTCCAATCTGTGATATTTCAGGCGATGTCGGACCGAAACGACGTTACAAAGATTTGCAGGTTCCTGAAGGGTTTTATCATATCTCAGATCTGAATCCCTTCAGTAAATACTATTTGTCAATGCAAATCAATTATCCGAATGCATCCGACAGCATCAGGGGTGTTCGCGGCCATTTAGGAAATTTCATTTTTATTCATGGTGAATGCGTATCATCAGGTTGCATTGCCATCACAAATGATAAGATCAAGGAGTTATATGTTTGGTGCATTGAGGCTTACAACAGCGGCCAGAAACAGATCGACCTGACCATTTTCCCGGCTCAGCTAACCGATTCCAATTATTCCGGATTAACAACCAGATTCAGTAAGTATAAAGATGAAATTAGTTTGTGGGCTGATCTTAAAAAGAGTTATGATCTGTTTAATAAGACCTGTGTGCCACCCACTGTAATATTCCTTCCCGACGGTACGCATGAGGTATTTTAATCACGCTTGATCAGGTTGGAGGATGAAGACGTTGAATGAACCATTTTCGTACCGCCTGCATTGTTTTTTGCTGGTATGCAGAAGCCTGCCGATGACAGGTTGACCGTTCATCACTATTCTCCGGCGCACCCCACCGTATCTCAATTCCATCATTCGGATTATAAGCCATTTCAAAAGCATCTTTTCTTTTAAGGATTTCTGCAATGGTTAATTCTTGTATCGAACCATCGGAACGGGTATAACTTATACTTAGTCCGGCAACTTTCTTGTCAAGCAGTATTTGAAGATCAATCTTAATTTCCTCCAGAGATCTTGTTTTTGAGATGTCATAATCTTCAGGGTATCTGGAGACCCTGCCCGGGAAATCAAGAACGGCATCCATCGCGATCAGGAGTCTTAAATCACGGTTGGGTGTCGAAAAATCCTCCCATTGCCCGCCGGTCTGAAAAATACCATTGGCACTTGAAGGCATCGGAATTACCGATCCAGGATGTGATTTCATGTAATCTTCGCCATTGGCCACTGATTTGACACGTACCAATAGCTGTTCATGAAGGGCCTGAATCAGGTTCATCATCGCAGCTTCAGGGTCGAGTGGCTTTGGATTGATAATTCGTTCCATAGAGTGATAGAAATCCTCACTTTCCATTTTACGTTGTTGCAACGAAAAAGAGGCAAATCCGGCTGAAGCGTTCAACGTTTCATTTTTCATCAGGCTCAGTTTACCTTCATTGAAAATGACAGGACGAAAAGCTTTGAATCCCGGTTCTCCGACCACTTCTGAAGTATTAAACAGAAAATTCCCTTTCCAGAACCTTTTGATTGCTATTGTTTTATCAGGCTGGGCATCCACTGCCAGAAGCAATCCTGGATGATCTTTTGTTTGGGGTTGCCAGCTGACAAGAATAAGTGTATGTCCATAAGGATCAGCAAAAACTGTACCCGGACGCAATGATTCCCGTTCTAGTGAAACCGGGTAATAATCTGAATTTTCATTGTCGAGAGCTGTACGTGCTGTACCTGAATGAACACCATCCATAATTCTTCTGACAAATGAATTGAAAGCCAGCACCGGATTGGTTTTTGATGTGGAATTTTCATTGGTGACCCACTGACCAGTTTGGGGGAAGCTCCCCACATAACCTCTGTCGCAAACGTGAAAACCAAATGGAAGTCCAAGTTTCCATGCAAAATAAGCCCTTAGAAAAAATGGATTATCGGCACAGTCGGGTTCCATAATCACTTTAATTTTGCTTTCTGGATTATCTTCTTCCATGGAAAGGTGGTTATACAGAAAATTATGGTCCTTGTTCTGTGTCACTTCATGAAGAGCAGGCCAGAATTTCTGCTCATTGCTATCCTGAAACAAAGCACTTACCCATGCCGAATAAATTGTTTCCATTCCGCTGTCCCAGCCACGTTTTGTCTTCCATACTGAACCTTTTTGAGCAATTTCCTCCTGCAAAGCAATTTCAAACGTTAGAATACTAACTTCGTTTTTATCAATAATCAGGGAAACCTTGTAATTACCAACAGAACTTCCGGCAAATTCATCTATTCGCCAGAAAGGTAATTCTTTGCCGTAATTGGTATTTATTGATTCTAAAATGCCGGACGGACTACTGACGATAATCTTCGCTTTCGTTATATTTCTTCCTCCTGTTGCCAGAATACGAAAGTTCTCTCCTGGCTTCGGATTTAAGGGCAACAACATCAAGGCATTAACCGGATCATACTCATCAGGTATTTCCCGCATGATGACCGATTCAATTTTTTCGAGTATTGCTGAACCTTTTGAATCTGTCTGAAAACTATCACAAGATACTACCCAGCAGAATAGGAAAGGAGAAATCAAATAAAAAAACAGTGGACGAATATTTACTTTGAACATGATTTTCTTTGGTTCATTTTTCTTTCTAAAAAACCTTCTTCACAACCTTCACTCCTATTCCCCGACGGTCAATCAACGTAACCTTGCCATCCACAATCTGCATCCCAGAGAATGGATCGTTTGTGATAAGCAAATTACCATCGAGGTCAGCCCAGTCAGCTTTGGGCGCCAATTGCGCTGCAGCTGATACGCCACAAGAAGTTTCAGTCATGCATCCAATCATCACTTTCATATCCAGCGAACGGGCCAGAGTCAGCATTTTATAAGCTTCACGCATTCCGGTGCATTTCATCAACTTAATGTTGATGCCACTGTATACGCCATGTGCATTAAGAACATCGGGTAAGCGTTGCAAAGATTCATCAGCGATGGTTGGCAGCGGACTGTTTTGCGTAAGCCAGGCCATATCGTCAACAGCCGTTTTCGGCATCGGTTGCTCGACAAGCACAACTCCATTTTCTTTCAGCCAGAATATAGATTCAAGTGCTTTAACACGATCGGTCCAGCCTTGATTCACATCTACACAAATAGGACAATCGGTTACCGAACGGATGGTTTCAATCATCTGTCGGTCGGTTGCCTGACCAAGCTTCACTTTCAGAACTTTATAGGGAGCGGCCTCAGCTACTTTTTGTCTGACAACCTCTGGTGTATCAATGCCGATGGTAAATGAAGTATTGGGCGTATCCGACGGATCGAATCCCCATATTTTATACCAGGGTTGCTTCATTATCTTACCAATCAAATCATGCAGGGCAATATCAACAGCGGCTTTTGCGGCAGTATTTCCAGGCATTACCGAATCAACATACAGCAAAATGTCATCAATCTGAAACGGGTCAGTAAACTGACTTACATCGAGCGATGAAAGGAAATGGGTAGCAGTTTCGACACTTTCTCCCAGATATGGCGGCATCGAGGCTTCTCCATAACCGACCAATCCGTCAAACTCAAGTCGGGTGAGCACATCAGGGGTAACTTTTCGCGAACTGTTTGCCAGGGTAAATACATGTTGAAGCTGTAATTCGTAAGGTAAAAAACGTAACGACAATCCCTTTTTTGATGTTCTGATGGTATCATTACCATAGGCTGCAAACAATGATTCCAATCCTGTTACACCGGCCAGAGCAAACAATCCGGCAGTACGTATAAAATTGCGACGGTCGGTTTTCATAAACAGTTCATTTAATATTTAGTACTGTACCATGGATGATCCTTTACTCTAACTATCCCTTCGGTGTTGAGTGAATTGAATATCCGACGGGCTACCTGGTTTTTCCTTACGGGACTATATTTCGGATCGGATGGATCAATACTGCTGATAAGTACCCTGCCTGAGTCATGAATAAAGTCTCCCTTTCCAAGATAAATGCCCACATGACTGATCCTTTGTGGCGAACTTCCGAAAAAAAGAAGGTCTCCGGGCTGAAGATTATCCAACTTATTAAAATCAAGTGATTCTCCGTATCTGGCCTGCTGCGATGCGTCACGGGCGAGAATAATACCCTGTGAATAAAAAATCAGTTTCACAAAACCTGAGCAATCCGCCGCTTTGCTTGATGCACCTCCCCATAAATAAGGAAAACCCATCATTTGACTTGCAACTGACAGAATTGAACCGACCTTTGGCTCCAAATTACTCCATTTATTATAGGATATGCAGTCAGATTTCCGGACATAGCCATAACGACCATCAGGAATTCTTATTTTTAAAAAACCCCTCACTTTTGATTCGACTTCTAAAAGGTCACCAAGTACAAGATCTGAAACTACTTTTCCCCTCCTGTTAGGAGCATCATAAACATAACCAGAAATGGAGTTAAACATAAACCGGGTTGATCGTTTCCATTGATCCAATTCTGTTAGAGAAATCAAATGCAAACCCGCAGGATCCATCCAGCCAATATATTGATCAGGTGTTTGAATCCTGTACCATTTACCAGTAAAATCGAGTACTTTTAATGGAGTTCCCATCATTGCCTGAGAAACGAGTTCAGAAGCATCGTCAGGCAGAGCGCGTATGTTCGACACCGACAAAGTAGCCAAAGCCCAGGTTTTATCACCCAACACAGCATCGGGTAAAAGCCTGAGGGAATCGACGAATGGAATCCTGTTATCTTTCAGTAATTGAATGATTTGCAATTTAGCAGACGGAAGATCGGTTTCTCCTTTAACAACAATCTGTGCTTGAAGTGTATCAACAAATTTAACATTCAGAATAGCCACCCTTTTATCAGGCACCAACTGTTTTTGCAGTGATTGCAGTTCATAAGACAGGGTTAAATACGACTTTGTCTGTGCCATCAATGCAGAGCCGGCAGAAAGGAACAAAATCAGGTAAACGAATTTTTTATGAAAATTAATCATTGAAACATTAAATAACAATTGCAAAAGTAAGGTATTGTTTTAAAGCATTGGTTAATTAAATATTTCCACTTTCCGGATCATTTTGTTTTGAATGTTTTCTCTGCAAAAAAAGATAAACCGGAATACCTGATAATATCAGGATCATGCCAATGGCTGCTTCACGTGGCCGTGTGATAATTGTATTGAAAAACAAAATCAAACAAAATATTATAAAAATTACAGGAACAACAGGATAACCCCACACTTTATAAGGACGTTGTGCATCGGGCATTTTGCGCCGCAGAATAATTACACCCAGGGATGTGGCTCCGTAAAAAATAAATACTGCAAAAATGATCATATCGGTCAACTGATCAAAGGTTCCCGACAACACCAGCACTGAGGCCCATATTCCCTGCCACAAAAGTGAATTACCCGGTACATTGGTTTTGTTCAGTTTTCCGATACCTGAGAAGAAAAGCCGGTCCCGCGACATAGCATAATACGGGCGTGCACCGGTTAGAATACTGGCATTGGTGCAACCAAGCGTAGTCACTAGAATCAACAATGAGATAAATAAAACACCCCCTGTCCCCCAGAAACTTCTGACTGCCTCAATGGCAGCAATCTGATTGCCAGATGCGTAAATTTGTTCCAGTTGAGGAATTGACAAAAGTGTGAGATAGGTTACATTTACCAAAAGATAAATAAAGATCACGACAAAGACACCAATCACAATCCCTTTTGGGATGTTTTTATTAGGATCTTTAACCTCCCCACCAATATATCCAACTGAAACCCAACCTTGATAGGCCCAAAATGCGCCCAGCATCGCAGTAAAAAAAGAGGATATAGTAACGGTTCCACTTGTCAGATCACTTAAATTCATGAAGTCAGGTGGCAATACATCCACATGGCTAAGTCCAAAGAATGCGATCACAAACAAACCCGTGAATACCAGAAACATAATGAATTTACTGACACCGGCACCACTTTTTAATCCGGTTATATTCAAAAAGGTCAAAAGTAATATCAGGAAAATGGCTGTCAATTTTACACCAAAATCATGAAAAGGTAAAAAAACGCCTCCAATTGAAAAATCGCTAAGTGAGGAAAATATTTCAGGGATTGGGATGATGCTGTTCAACGATTGCGCAAAAACATAAGCCAATGATGATATCGTTGCGGTCTGGATGACTGCAAAGAGTGACCATCCATATAAAAATGCGAAAAAACGATTGTAGATTTTTTTAAAGTAAACAAAATCTCCCCCTGTATCGGCCAGTAATCCGGCTACCTCAGCATTACTTAATGCGCCAAAAATGGTGATAATCCCTGCGACAATCCATGCCATGAGTATCCATACCGAAGAGTGGAGTTCGGCAGCCATCGGAGCTATCTTTTTATATACACCTGATCCAATGATATTTGCTACAACAAAAATGATAACATAACCCAAGCCAAGTGTTCTGATCAAATTCCTTTGGTTTACCATAGTTCAACGTTTGATAAATAAATTAAGCGACTAATTTAAATAATAAGTTGGTTTTCAGAAGATAAATCTTTGTTACTCCACGATTGAATCAGGTAAAAATCCTTATAGTTGTCATTGCTAATAAAAAAACACCTTCCTTTAATGATAATTTACCTTACGTTAACTGGTTTTTGCAGGAATTTTAATAATTACCTTCCACCTGTGTTAATGACGCACTTTTTAAGTAAAATGATTTAAAGCAATATAAACAGACTGCCTTCAAATTACAGGCATCTGACTAACCTCCAAACAAACTGATTATTAAAAAAAACATTTCATCGAAAAGTAACTATCTTTGCCCGCCCCTATTGATAAAAAATGTAGGCATTTTTCAGATGAAGAACCTGATAACCAGAACATTTTATGGATTAATATTTGCTTTAATAGTGGTAGGTTCTATTCTGTTATCTGCTTATGTTTTCGCTATTTTGATGCTGGTTGTCACTGTTATCGGGACAATCGAAATGAACCGCTTAATTATATTCGTAAACAAAACATCCATTCGTTTGCTTCCATCCCTGTTTGTTTCTACCTCAGCATACCTGCTGATCGGTTTGCACGCACTTGGACTTATTCAATCCGATTTATTGTCTTTACTGGTTTTCCCTATATTTTTTCCTTTTTTACAAAGCCTTTTCTCAACAAAAAACGCATACAGTGAACTCGCTTCCATTCAATTCGCATCCTTGTTTCTGGTTGCCTTGCCTTCGGCGCTGACACTGTATTTTTTTAATGACAAAATCGTTGGCTCAACTGCTGGTCCAGTTTTACTTTTAAGCGTAATTGTGATGATCTGGGTGAATGACATATTCGCGTATCTAATTGGAAGTCAGTTTGGAAGAAACCGTTTATTTGAGCGTGTTTCACCAAAAAAGTCTTGGGAAGGCAGTATCGGAGGATTGTTTTTCACACTGGGTGGTGCTGCACTTTTTGCGCAATATACCGGCTATCTTTCTTTAAATCAGGCACTAGCGATGGCATCTATTGTGGTTGTCTTCGGCAGCCTTGGCGATTTAATCGAATCGATGCTTAAACGTCAGGCCGGCGTCAAGGATTCCGGCACTTTGATTCCTGGTCATGGCGGCATACTTGATCGTTTTGACGCTACATTCTTTGCTATTCCTTTTGTTTTTGTTTATCTGATAATCGCTCAATAATTATGTATATACACCGCGAAGGCATTAAGATTATTGCTGTTTCAACGCTGATTTATTCAGTTTTAGTGGCCATTTTATTTTATTTTTTACCAGAGCAGTCTGTCTTTCATTATCTTTTTTATGTATTACTTGGACTGACACTTCTCTGGGAAATCAGTTTTTTCCGTGTACCGAAAAGGACAATCAATCTACAACCTGAAGCGGTCATTTCGTCAGCAGACGGCACTGTAGTAGCAATTGAAGAGGTTTTTGAATCTGAATATTTCAAAGATAAGCGAATTCAGATTTCGGTTTTCATGTCACCATTGAATGTGCATATCAACTGGTTTCCAATTAGCGGCGAGGTTACTTATGTAAAATATCATCCTGGTAAATTCCTCTTCGCAAATCATCCTAAATCGTCCACCGAGAATGAAAGAAACACAGTGGTCGTATCTAATGGAAAAGGGAAAGAAGTATTGTTCAGGCAAATTGCCGGAATGATGGCACGGAGAATCGTGTGTTACGTTCAGAAAGGTTCTAAAGCGAGTCAGGGAAAGGAATTTGGCTTGATACGTTTTGGGTCACGTGTAGATTTTTTTGTTCCTCTGACAGCCAAAATAAACGTAAAAATGGGTGATAAAGTGAAAGGACAACAAACTGTACTGGCAACTTTTCAGAAATAGTCACACAGTTCGCACAAATCACTTATTTCAAAAGTTGCACTTCCCGGATGGGGAATATTCTCAGGATTAAAGAACACTGTGTCCATTCCAAACTGACGGGCGCCTTCGATATCTACCTCCAGATCATCCCCGATCATTAAACTGTCAACAACTTCTGCATTAGCGCGTTTCAAAGCAAATTCAAAAATGCGCGCATCTGGTTTTTTTACACCAGCTTCTTCTGATGTAACGATGGTTTTGAAATATTTCCTCAGGTCGGATGACTGCATCTTAATTTCCTGAACCTCCTCAAATCCATTGGTAATCAAATGGAGTTCAACTTTTTGATATAGGTATTCCAGAGTTTTGTGCGTATTTGGAAACAAAAAAACATTGCGTGGTGAATGATAAAGATATTCTTCTGAAATATTTTGAATTAATTCCTTATTGTCAATACCAAAGGATTCAAAAGTCGCCTGAAAACGGATACCGCGTAGAATATCTTTGGTTAACTCACCTTTCCGATAGAGATCCCAATAATAATCATTGTGTTTGTGGTAAATTTTCGAAAATTCATCAAACGATTGAATTCCCCTATTCTTCAAATCAAATTTCTCGAAAAGATATACAAATGTCTGGTGAGAACTCGTGTCAAAATCCCATAATGTGCGATCAAGATCAAAAAAAAGATGTGTATAGTGTTTCTTATTATTTATCATTATTGTTTTTATTTACGCTGTTTTGAAGTATAAGAACAAAGAAGCATTACTCCGACCAGTGTTGAAATTACCAGCAACCATTACCTGATTTGTAACTTTTCCCAACCTGAAAATACTGAATTGGAAATTAAACTGTTGAATGATCAGAGACTGGCAAAAGTAAGAAAATCATCCATGTCTTAATTGCATCTGGCGCAACCATTCGAAGAATAATACAGCAGAAGCGTGGGTAACATTAAGTGAGCGTGTGATGCCGGGTACAGGAATATAAACATGTATTACAGCTTGATCCAATATCTCGTTGCTAATCCCAACCCTTTCATTTCCAACAATAAAAGCAGGATTATCCGGTAAATTAGTCTCGAATAAACTGGTAGCTATTGTTGTGGTTTCCAATGCAACAATGGTATAATTGTCTTTTACTGTTTCTGATATGCTTTTATTTTTTGAGAAACTCCATTGCAGATTACCATAACTGCTGGCCGCCACCCTTTGCATTTTTGGAAGATGCACCGATTCCTCATCAGCAAGAAAATAAACGTGTGAAGCACCCATATTATCAGCAAGCCGTATCAATGCCCCCGCATTATCCGGATTACGGATATCGTCAGCGATTACAACCGGACGATTGATTCTGGTATATATTTCTTCGAAATGTTTTTCAGCAAACAATATGTTTGATTTTACATACATGTTCTGTTAACTTTTGGGCAAAGATTAATCAAATTACAAAGTCATCAAAATAAGTTGTTGATTCTATTCAAAAAGATACACACGAATCAGTCTGGTAACAATAATTGAAAAATAAAGGTAACTATTTAAAAATCAAAGGCTGCATTGGTAGATGCAGCCTTTGAAATTCAATAAACCCGATTGGGAATGATTATTTCACCATCAGTTTTTGTGTAGCTGTTCCATTGTTTGTTTCAATGGTAACGAAATACATACCTGTTTTGAATTCATCAAGACGGATTTGTGTTTCAGTATTATTTACTAAACCACTATAAACAACCTGTCCAAGGTTATTACTAATGGTAACATTTGTGATTTCAGTATTAGCAACCAAATTCAATACATCGTTTGCCGGATTAGGATAAACACTTACATAAGCTTTTTCGCCAGTTTCGTTTACACCAACCAATACGGTAATCCAAACACTGATATTGATTTGCTCGTTAACAGGGTCATTGCTTCTTACGTGCAATTTTCCTTTGTAAATGGTTAACTCCTGAAGGCTGCTTGCATCAATTGTTACAACAATTGTTTCATTTGAACCTGGAGCTAAAACACCAAAAGAAGGATTGGTCGATAACCATGCAAAACCTGCTTCACCGGTTAAGGTTCCACGAATGTTCCAATTCACTTCAAAATCAGGGTTGTCACTTAAGTGACCCCAACCTGGACCAGTTGAAATCCAGTCACCATCAGGGTTTAGCGGGCCTGCATCAACACCAGCCGGGAAAATACCTGCAGGTTGATCCATCCAATAACCAATCCAGATGTCTTTTCCGGAGATATAAACAGGGTCAACCAGAACTACAGTTGTCCAGTTTGCAAGATTTGGGAAGAAATCCTGTTCGTAAAGCAATTCACCTGGGCCAGGCAAATTGATTGAGCCCATATCATAGATCTGGATTTTGTGACCATCAGCAATTTCATTAACAAAAACATCAACCGAAGTCAGGTACATTCCATTATAAGCTTCAACCATCGAAGCTGGGAAACGGGCCGAAACTCTCCACTGATTCGCGTTTGTCAAACCAATTGCAGATGCATTTTCACCGTCATAGTTAAGGGTTACATCACGATCAGCTGGAGCAGCAGGACCAGGATTGTAGGAAGGATCGAACTGAGGAACGCCATTGCTTACTGTTTTAGCTCCGGCAGGAACTTTTGAACCTTGTTTCAAAGCATTAGCAGGTTCATCGTAAGAGTTTACGATATCAAAATTAAGATCTGTTCCACCAATATTAGACATCAACAAATCATGTGTCTGGATTGTTCCCTGAGGTGCAGTTAGGATGATTGGTGAACTTGGGATGCTTATTGCAGGGCTTGCAGCGCCTTCAACGATGGTAATATACTCAACATCATCAACATAATATAATGGAGATTCTCCGGTTTCAGCACCAGCGAAAAAGTCAACACCACCCAATTGTAAAGCGCCTTCTTCACCTGTGGCCTGTAGACTCCATTGCCATTGGTAGATCATAGTATCATCAAAATAAATATAGCCTGAATCTTTTTCAAGATCAACTACGTTTCTGATTTTGAACCATTCGTCATGGTTGTATGTGAATGATCCTGCGCCTGTTCCACCAGCATTGATAGATCCTGATCCGTCTTCATAGAAATACAATTCGCTTCCCCATTCAACGCCTGGAGCTTCGTAATGCTGAATATTATAATAACCTGCAAAGTTCGCAGGAACCATAAACATCCAGTTAATTTCATAAACACCGGTTGTTTTGTCACCGAGTTTTAAAATAAGGTCAGTTGTTCCGTCAACTTTGAATGACTGGCTTGGGCTGCTTGAAGTGTTATTTACGATCAAAGCATCCTCTGGTCCACCTGGTGCATCTGACCATGTTGTCCAGAATTCAGGGCTTGTTTCGGCAACATAATCACCTACTGCAAAACTTTCAAAATCGTCCTGATAAATAAATTCTTCAACAACAGCTTCAAAAGACATATCATCAAAATAATATTGTGCTGTTTCGCCTGTTGGAGCGCCGGCATAAAGATTTACACCACCTAACTGAAGAAGACCTGCTTCGCCAGTAGCCTGCAAACTATATTGCCATTCGTAGATCAGAACACCATCGAAATAAACCTGAGCCCAGTCAGCGTTCAGATCGATATAGTTTTCAATTGTTATCCAGGTATCTTTGGCATAAGTAAATGTTGCGGCATTTTCGCCACCAGCATTCATATAACCTGAACCATCTTCAGCAAAATAAGCTTCGAATGCCCATTCAACACCAGGTGCTTCGTAATGCTGGAAATTGTAGTAACCGCCAAAACCGGTAGGAACCATATACATAAAGTTCACCCAGTATTTACCGGAAGTTTTGTTTCCCAGTTTCAAAACCTGATCGTTCGTTCCACTTATCATCACCGATTTGGTCGGACTTGATGATTCAGTATCAACGATGACACCGTCTTCTGCTCCACCTGGGGCATCAGACCATGTTGTCCACCAGTCAGGACTTACTTCGGCAAGATGACTGCCTACTGCATAGCTTTCAAAGTCGTCTTCATAAAGCATGGCGCGACTTCCACTTTTGTTTACCTGTGCTGAAGCCATTGAAGCCATCAATACTAAAACAAAAGTTGAAACAAACAAGAGAGTAAATTTTCTCATAATTAGAGTTTTAAGTTAATAATTGATTGAAAACATTCATATTTACCGTATTGCGATAACGCTTTTAAAGAGCATAAAAATAGGAAAAATAAATTGTTAATGATATTTTTTTCCTTGAAATGTATTAAGATTCTCCATTTTATTTTCTATTAATACCAAAACATTATCATAACGAACATTATTCCAGGCAGTTGACTCTAAAAAACGTGGAGGAACTTCACCTGCAAATCGTTCAATCTTAAAAACAGGATTAAGTCGCTCGGTCACTTCCACAATGAAATCAATATAACTGTCAAGATCGAAAAGCTGAAACTGAGAAGAATCATCCATATATTCTTTCGCCATAACAGTGTTTTTAAAAATCTGAAGCTGATGAAATTTAATGGTTTGCAAGGGGAGTCTATTTATAACATCAATTGATTCAAGCATTTGTAATCGGGTTTCACCTGGCAAACCAAAAATAAAATGACCACCACAAGGCAATCCCGCTGCTGAAGCCATTTCAATGGCCTGTTTCGATTGAGCAAAATCATGACCCCGGTTAACACGTAATAGTGTTTCGTCATAAATTGATTCCACACCAAACTCAAGCATGATATATGCCTTTTGTTGCAAATTCTGTAAGAGCTTTATAATTTCTTCATTGATACAATCGGGGCGGGTTCCGATCACAAGACCAACAACCCCTTCACAACTTAAAGCTTCACTGTATAATGTCTCCAGACTGGCAATTGGCATATAAGTATTTGTATAAGCCTGAAAATAAACAAGATAGTTTTTTGCCCGCCGGTACCTTTTCCGATGAAACACAATACCTTCCTCAATCTGCTGACGGATGGTTTTTTTTGGCTGACAATAGGAAGGATTAAAAGCATCATTGTTACAAAAAGTACAACCGCCCTTTCCTTTACTACCATCCCGGTTTGGACAGGTGAAGCCTGCATCTACGCTTATTTTCTGCACCCTTCCACCAAACAGTTTTTTAAAATATTCAGCGTAACTGTTAAAGCGGCGATTATTTCCCCATGGATAAATGGCTGATGATTCATTCATATTGCGAAGGTAAAAATTGTTGGTAAAGTAAATCAAAAAAGCCCGCTCAACGAATAAGCAGGCTTTTATGATTAGAAAATAATAATAGTCTATTTCGTTGCGCTTTCGAGTCGTTTCATAATTGAGAAAATGAAGATGGCTGCGAGGAAACAACAAATAATAAATATACCCCAGAGCATAAACAAATCGATTTTTCCCCACATTAAACTACCGACAAACAAAAATTTATTGCCGATTGCTGTTGCAAGTAGCCAGCCTCCCTGCATCAATCCCTGAAAACGCGCTGGAGCAACTTTTGATACAAATGATAATCCGATTGGACTTAAAAACAGTTCGGCGACGGTAAGAATAAGATATGAACTCATTAACCAGTAAGGACTTACTCTCATCGATTCTTCCACAGCGGCGCCATTCAGTTCGTAAGGCGAAACCAAATTCAAGGAGGCAATAAGTACAACAATGAATCCAAATGCGGCGATAATCATTCCCATCCCAATTTTACGGGGTGAGGATGGTTCTTTTCCCCTTTTATTCAAATAGGCAAAAAAGCCCATTACAAGAGGTGTCAATGCTACAATAAACAAAGGATTGAATGATTGGAATACTTCAGGTGAGATGGTATTTAATTCCGGGCTGGTTGATGCAAAATAATAACAAAGCAAACCAAATCCGACGAACATAATGGCACCGATAATTTTTGTAGTCCCTTTTTTGTTGAAGAATAATAAGGCTGATCCGGCAATGGCACCAATAACAGATAAAATGGACCACATATCAAAGAAAAGGTTTGTAAAAGGACTTACCAAGACTGCTGTATAATCCCGGGCGAACATGGTCAAAGTGAGTCCGTTTTGATGGAACGACATCCAGAAAAATATAACCACAATAAAAACCAGACTTAAGGCTGTTACCCTGGGACGTTCTTCTTTTGTTGACATCTGAAAAATCATTGTAACAAAACCAACAAACAACCCGACTGCAAGCCCCAGTTTATAGTTAATATCACTGATGTCGGTATAATTATCTGCCAGGTGAAAGCCCAATGCAACAACGATCATTAATCCACCTGAGATCAGGATCGCTTTTAAATTACTTCCCAAATTTACAGTTGGTTTGTCTCCTGCCTTTGTTTCAACAACAATCTCTTTGTCCTTGGCCGGAATTAATTTATTGAAAATAAGATAAATGATCATTGAAACGATCATTGCACCTGCTGCAATACCAAATGCATAATTATAACCTGTCGAAAATACCTTGATATAGTCTGCAGCAAAAAGACTTAGATCGGCTGCTGATTTTCCTCCCTCAGGAATAATGGAAGCATTGGCAAAGGATTGTAATTGCGCAAGGCTTTTTTCACTGATAGGATTCGCTTTGTCTAAATATTGATGGCATAGTGAGGGTAAATTACCATTTTCAAGATAACCGTTGGTTTTTAGCCACCATACTTTAACGCCTTTTGCAACAAACGGAGCAAAGAAGGCACCGACATTGATACCCATATAGAATATCATGAAAGCACTGTCACGGAATTTTCTGTATTTATCATTGTCATACATTTGTCCGACAACAGCCTGAAGATTCCCTTTAAACAATCCATTACCAAGCGCAATCACAAATAATGCTGATACTGATATCCATAAATCAGATCCCGGAATAGCAATAATACAATAACCGATAAACATGATTATTTGCCCGGCCAGAATTACAGTTTTGTATTTCTTTGTATAGTCGGCTATTAAACCACCAATTAAGGCAAGTGCATAAATGGCGAAATAAAACCATGAATAATAACTGCCGGCTGCTTCAGCATCTAAGCCATAGCGCGCCTGCAAAAACATGACAAGAATTGCCATCATGGTGTAAAACCCGAAACGTTCGCCCATATTGGTGAAAAACGCCACAAGTAGTCCTTTGGGATGTTCTTTTAACATAAATGTCTGAATTTGTTATGGTTTATACTTATTTGATATAAAATTTCCTGAATTTTAAAGAAACATCCTGTAGTAAATAAGGATCAGATTTCTTTTGCGGGGTAAAGATGAACAAAAATTATTGAATACAGATAAGGATAATGAAAATAATTATAGTGACAAATAATATTGTTAATTGAAGTTAAAACCATTTAAAAGGACTTGAGATATCGTATTTTTGACATAAAAAAAAACAATATGAAACTTTCATTCGCATGCACAATTGGTTTGATCGCGTTTTTCACGCTAAACCTGAAAGCACAAAATACTTCCATCGATAAAATGTTTGATCAGTATGCGGGCAAAGATTACATTACCACCATCAGCTTTACACCTGAAATGTTTAAACTGGTCGCCGGTGTCAGTGAACAATCAACAGATCCAAAAGTGAAAGAAATTAATGAGGTGGTAAATCAACTTAAATCACTTAAAATTATCATTTTGAGTGATTCACTCCATAAAAGTAATATCGATCTGGAAGGTGAAACAAAAGCTGTGCTTAGAAATAATGCTTTTTCCGAATTGATGTCAGTGCAGGAAAAAGACAGGACAGTAAAGTTTTTCATTAAGAAAACCAGTGATACCCAAATCAATGAAATGATTATGGTTGCGCGGCAGATGAACAATGTAGTCGTGATGAATTTCTCAGGCAATATTGATCTACAGACCATCGGCAGATTATCTAAAACGATGAAGATTGACGGAATGGAACAACTCGAACTGCTTGACAAAAAATAGCTGTGTTCAACAAAAAAAACCACAACATTACATTGTGTTTGTTAATAGAGTAATGGTGCACTTTATATACTGAACAACGACTTTTGTTTACCCTGAACTATCATTCACTTTGTTTCAATCGAGTGACAGCTTACTTTTTTTCCTATTTTTGCGCCTCATTTTTACACTACTAGTGCCTCATTATTTATGGAAATCAGCAGCAAATACGACCCTTCAACAACAGAAAACAAATGGTATTCACATTGGATAGCCAAAGGATATTTTCATTCGGTTCCGGATGAACGCGAACCATTTACGATTGTAATTCCACCGCCAAATGTTACGGGTGTCTTACATATGGGTCATATGCTCAACAATACAATTCAGGATGTTCTGGTAAGGCGTGCAAGAATGCAGGGAAAAAATGCCTGCTGGGTCCCCGGCACTGACCATGCTTCCATTGCCACTGAGGCCAAAGTAGTTAACAAACTGAAACAGGATGGAATAGACAAAGCCTCGATTACACGTGATGAGTTTATGCAGTATGCCTGGGAATGGCGCGAAAAACACGGAGGCATCATTCTGGAACAACTGAAAAAACTTGGCGCCTCCTGCGATTGGGACCGCACAGCTTTCACAATGGATGAAAAACTTTCCGAATCTGTGATTGATACTTTCATTGATTTATATAATAAAAACCTGATATATCGCGGTGTCCGTATGGTCAACTGGGACCCGCAGGCCTTGACCGCTGTATCAGACGAAGAAGTTCTGTATAAAGAGGTAAAGTCAAAATTATATTACATCCGATATCAACTTGAAGGTGAAAATGATTTTATCACCATTGCGACCACCCGACCTGAAACAATTTTAGGCGATACAGCAATCTGCGTTCATCCTCATGACGAAAGATACACGAAATTTCATGGCAAAAAAGTACTTGTTCCACTAATCAATCGCCCGATTCCAATCATAATTGATGAATATGTTGACCGCAAATTCGGTACAGGTGCATTGAAAATCACACCAGCCCATGATATCAATGACTATTATATTGGCATCAAGCATAAACTTCCAACGATTGATATTTTCAATCAGAACGGAACCTTAAGTGATGCTGCGACTTTATTGGTGGGAATTGACCGTTTTGAAGCCCGTAAACAAATTATTCCGTTGTTGCTGCAATCCGAAAATCTGGTAAAAACGGAAGATTATACAAATAAAATTGGTTTTTCAGAACGAACTGATGTTGTAATTGAACCAAAACTTTCGCTGCAATGGTTCATGAAAATGGAAGAACTGGCGAAGCCTGCGCTTGAAGTTGTTGAAAATGATACAATAAAATTTCATCCTGCCAAATTCAAGAACATTTACCGTCACTGGATGGAAAATGTAAAAGATTGGTGCATATCGCGCCAGTTATGGTGGGGACAGCAGATTCCCGTTTATTACCTGCCAAATGGTGAAATGGTGGTTGCCAAATCAAAACAACTTGCTTTTGAACAATTGAAAGCAGCGAATCCTGAAACTGAATTCACTTTGAACGATTTAAAACAGGATGAAGATGTTGTTGATACATGGTTTTCATCATGGTTATGGCCGATATCGGTTTTTGACGGCATCAGGAATCCTGAAAATGAAGAGATTAAATATTATTATCCTACCAATGATCTGGTTACTGCACCCGATATCATTTTCTTCTGGGTTGCACGTATGATTATTGCAGGATTGGAATACAGGAATGAAATCCCATTTTCCAATGTCTATTTTACAGGTATTGTTCGTGACAAATCAGGCCGGAAAATGTCAAAAACACTGGGTAATTCACCCGATCCTATTGACCTGATTGATCAGTTTGGTGCCGATGGAGTACGTGTAGGAATGCTGTTGACCGCACCGGCAGGTAATGATTTACCTTTTGATGATTCATTGTGTGAGCAGGGACGTAATTTCAGCAACAAAATATGGAATGCCTTGCGACTTGTAAAAGGCTGGAAAAGTGATAACTCAATTCAGCAGCCTGAAACGTCAGTAATTGCAGTAAAGTGGTTTAATGCCAGAATGAATCAGGCTATTGCCGAAGCGGAGGAGCATTTTGAAAAATACCGCCTTTCTGATGCACTGATGACATTGTACAAACTTGCATGGGATGATTTCTGTTCCTGGTACCTCGAAATGATCAAACCGGCGATGAATCAACCCATTGATCAGACAACTTTTGAAGCAACGATTGGGTTTTTCGAAAATCTTATGAAATTGTTACATCCGTTTATGCCTTTTATTACCGAAGAAATATGGCATCATTTGGGTGAAAGAAATGAAGGTGATGATATTATTATAACGCAGATACCTGTTTCCCAATCTTTTGACCAAACCATTTTGAATCAGTTTGGTTTTGCAGAAGAGGTGATCAATGGCATACGTAAAATTCGTGCGGAAAAGAATATTCCTTACCGTGAGCCGATTGAATTACAAATAAAAACTGAGGCTTCTCAGCGTGATTCAACCTTTGATGGAATAACCGCTAAATTATGTAATATCAGCAATATAAGTCATGTTGAAGTTGCACCTGACGGCGCTTTTGGATTCGTTGCCCGTTCAACAGAATTATTTATTCCTGCATCTCAAAACATTGATATTGAAGCAGAAATAAAGAAACTGAACGATGAGTTGAATTATACAAAAGGTTTTCTTGTTTCGGTGACTAAAAAACTGAGTAACGAACGATTTGTTGCTGGTGCTCCTGAAGAAGTTGTTGGAATGGAACGAAAAAAACAATCTGATGCTGAATCACGTATCAAAGTTCTGGAGCAACAGATAAAATCCTTTACGATTTAATTGTTTGAAAGTGAAATCAAACAGTCATTCAAACTACTGATAATCTGTCATTTATTCTGATTTATCTCAGCTATCATTACTACTGATCTGTTATAAAAAATCGGCTAAGATTGTATCAAATCCTGAATGATATTTCGTTTAATAAAACATACATTGTCTAATCAAATTTAATACTTACCAAAACAATTAGGATTATCAGTTGTTTATCAGTGAAATTTGAATTCGTCTTCACACCTAACTAATCAATATGCGTTCAGTACAGTTCCTTATCTTTTTCGGAATCGTTATTTCGATCCACCTTCTTGTCAATTTCTATATTTTCTCGCGCGGTTTACGGACTTTTGAACCAGGAAATCCACTCAGAACAACTTACATCATAGGATTTTGGTTTTTAGCACTTTCCTATATTATCGGCAGGGTTTTGGAACGATATTATCTAAGTTCATTAAGCGACTTTTTTACCTGGACTGGATCGTTCTGGCTTGCTGTAATGCTTTATCTGTTTTTGATCGTTGTTTCGATCGACATTCTCCGGCTGGCCAATCATTTATTTCCATTTTTTGACAAAATACTATCTGTTTCAATCATTCAGAAGCCCTGGTTTATTACAATTGGTGTTGGATGTTTTGTGTTTCTATTGATTGCATTTGGTCATATCAATGCCCTTTTTCCAAGAAAACATGCATTTACAATAGATTTGGAAAATAAAGTATCTAACCAAAAACAATTGAAAATTACGGTTGTATCAGATATTCACCTGGGGACTATCGTCAGTAAAAACCGTATAAGACGTATTGTTGAACAGATTAATGAAACTAATGCTGACCTGATTTTGCTTGCAGGTGATATTGTTGATGAGGATCTGGCTCCTGTGATACGTGAAAATCTGGGTGCTACTTTAACCCATTTGTATGCGCCTCTGGGTGTTTACGGAATTACCGGCAACCATGAATTTATTGGAGGCGTTGAACCGGCTGTTAAATATCTTGAAGCCCATGGAATCAATATGTTGCGGGACACAATGATCGAAATCGTTGACAATGTATATATCGTAGGCAGAGAAGATATTCAGGGCAATCGTTTTGGTGGCAAAACCCGAAAGCCTCTTGAGGAGATTATTGCATCAAAGAAAGAAAAAAGCACCATAATTATGCTCGATCATCAGCCTGCAGCAATCAATGAAGCAGTGAAAAACGAGATCGATCTGATGCTGTCTGGTCACACACATCATGGACAGATGTGGCCATTGAGTTATATAACCAAAGCAGTTTATCAGGTGAGCTGGGGGCATAAAAAGTTTGACAAAACAAATGTTTATGTTTCGAGTGGAATTGGTAGCTGGGGGCCACCTGTACGCATTGGAAACCGACCGGAAATTGTTACTATAACTTTGAATTTCAACGAGTAACACACACTTTGAAAGGATTATTCAATTTGAAATAAATCGCCGGATCATTATAATGGACTTATAAAAAATGTTAAAAAAAGTTTGGCATAAAAATTTACGATTGGCGTCCTGTTCAGAATGTAAGGTTTATGTCATTTTTTTTTAACATTTCAAACAACATAAGCAATTGATTTACTGATATTTAACCTATGTATTCAATCCAGTCCACAATTTCATGAATTAATTATCGTTAACTGACAAGTTAAAGGGCAGTTATGCCGCTGTTTTCAAGGAAAAACGTAACATGAAATTTAATACATTTGCACACCAAAGATTATTCACATGTCATTTGATTCAGAAAAATTCGTTGGCGAAGGATTAACCTACGACGATGTGTTACTTGTACCCGCTAAAAGTGCTGTTTTACCGCGCGAAGTGAGTTTGCATACAAGATTTTCACGCAATATCCAATTGCACATCCCGATTGTTTCAGCTGCGATGGACACCGTTACCGATGCGATCATGGCCATTGCAATGGCACAGGTCGGAGGAATTGGTGTACTTCACAAAAACATGTCAATCGCCAAACAGGCTGCCGAAGTGCGAAAAGTAAAACGTGCCGAAAACGGGATGATTATCGATCCGATCACAGTGAATGTAGATGCGAAAGTGATTGATGCCGTGAAAATCATGAAAGAGTTTCATATTGGAGGAATCCCTGTCATTGATAAAGATAATCGGCTGGTTGGCATCGTGACCAACCGCGACTTACGTTTCGAGAAGAAACTTAATCGCCCGATTCTGGAGGTGATGACCAAAGAAAACCTTATTACAACAACAGAATTTACTGATTTTGAGAAAGCTGCAGATATTCTTCAGGAATTTAAAATTGAGAAATTACCTGTGGTTGACAAAAATTACCGGCTCATTGGTTTGATTACATATAAAGACATTATCAAAATTAAAGAACGCCCGAATGCGTGTAAAGACGAGCGTGGACGATTAAGAGTTGCGGCAGCAGTCGGAATCACATCCAATACACTTGAACGAGTTGAGGCGCTGGTGAACGAAGGTGTGGACGCAATTGTAGTTGATACCGCACACGGGCATTCAATGGGCGTAATTGAAATGTCAAAAAAAATAAAATCACTTTATCCTAATATTGACCTTGTCATTGGAAATATTGCCACTGCTGAAGCAGCAAGAGACCTGGTTGAGGCAGGCGCTGACGGAATAAAAGTTGGAATTGGTCCAGGTTCAATTTGTACAACCCGAATTATTGCCGGCGTTGGCGTTCCACAATTAACTGCAGTCTATGATGTTGCTCAAGCATTGAAAGGTACAGGAATCCCTGTAATTGCAGACGGTGGTATCCGTTTCACAGGTGACATTGTAAAAGCACTGGCAGCAGGCGCATCAACTATTATGGCAGGTTCATTGTTTGCCGGGGTTGAAGAAGCTCCAGGCGAAACAATAATTTTTGAAGGCAGAAAATTTAAAACATATCGTGGCATGGGTTCAATTGAAGCCATGCAGGAAGGTTCAAAAGACCGCTATTTTCAAGACACGGAAGATGATGTTAAAAAACTTGTTCCTGAAGGAATTGTTGGCCGGGTCCCTTATAAAGGTACCCTTTCAGAAGTAATTCATCAACTGAACGGAGGATTACGTGCAGGAATGGGTTATACAGGCTCTGCTACAATAACTGATCTTCAAAAAGCCAGATTTATTAAAATTTCTGCTGCCGGAGTGCATGAAAGTCACCCGCATGACATCACAATTACCCGTGAAGCACCAAATTACAGCAGGGGTAACTAAAGAGATATAAAGTATTGTTTTTAAATAAGATAAGTAAATATTAATTGAATAGGTTTAATTAAATGAGAGTTGATATGAATAGATTTGCACGATTGATTTGGGTATTGGTAATGCTATTAACGATTACTGGTGTACAAGCACAAAAAAGCCTGGATAAAAAAATTCTTCTGACTGTTGGAGATGAACAAGTTACAGTGAAGGAGCTTGTAGATGTTTACAAGAAAAACAACGTTAACAACGAAATGATTGATAAAAAATCATTTGAAGAATATGTTGATTTGTATACCAATTTTCGATTAAAAGTACTTGAGGCTGAACAACTTAAGATGGACACTTCCAAGGCTTTTCAAAAAGAATTGAGTGGTTACCGTGAGCAGTTGGCCAAGCCATATTTTACTGATGACAAGGTAAGCGAAGAATTATTGCTTGAGGCATATAACCGAAAACTGAAAGATGTCAGGGCAAATCACATTCTGATAAAAGTGAACAAAGATGCCACAGCGGCTGATTCTTTGATAGCCTTTAACAAGATAAACGATTTAAGAAACAGGATCCTCAAAGGTGAAGATTTTGGGAAAGTAGCCATGGAATCTTCTGATGACCCATCGGCAAGAGATCGCGATGCTGTTCCCAACCAGAGTCCTTTCCGTCCGGGAAATAAAGGAGATTTGGGTTATTTCTCAGTATTTGATATGGTTTATCCTTTTGAAAACGCTGCTTACAATACACCTATCGGCGAAATTTCCAAACCAGTCCGAACCGATTTTGGCTATCATATAATCAAAGTAACTGAAAAAAGTGATGCAGTTGGAATCATTGAAGTAGCGCATATTTACGTTGCCATGACTCCAGGCTCAGACAGTGCAATCCTTGTTGAAAAGAAAGACAAAATTGACAATATCCATAAGAAAATTGAGGAAGGCATGAGTTTTGAGGAGGCTGTACGCCAGTTCTCTGAAGACAGGGGCTCAGCCAGCCGAGATGGTAAACTGAGTAAATTTACTTCGAGCCGTATCGTACCTGAATTTGTTCAGGCGGTAAAAACCATGCAGGTCGGACAGGTTACTGATCCTATTCAAACAATGTACGGTTTCCACATTATCAAACTGATAAGTGTTGAGAAGCCTGGCACATTTGACGAAGAAAAGGAAAAACTGAAAGAACGTTTGGCAAAGGATGTAAGATCAAAAAAGAGTGAAGAAGCTGTAATCCAAAAGATTAAAAAAGAATCTAAATTCAAGGAAACAAAAGCCAGTCTGGTCGCTTTCATCGCTGGCTTAGACACTACACTTACCGAAGGAAAATTCAACGCGACCTCACTGCGTGCTTCAAGAAATACTTTGTTTACGCTTGGAAAAGAGGTATATACAGATGGACAATTTGCATCGTACATTTCTAAAAACCAATCAAAACAGGAAAAAATTACCCCTGAAGTATATGCTTATAAACTGTATGACGGATTCGTGACCGAAAATTGTCTGGCCTATGAAGACTCAAAACTGGAAACAAAATACCCTGAATTTGCCAGTCTTATGCAGGAATATCGCGATGGAATATTATTATTCGATCTCACTGATCAGAAAGTATGGTCGAAGGCTGTGAAAGATTCAACAGGTCTGGTTGCATTTCATGAAGCCAACAAAGCAAACTATGTTTGGGCAGAGAGAGCAGATGCAACCGTTTTCACTGTTACCAATCCGGATGATGCAGCTGCAGTAAAAACAATCCTTTCAACCTTGAACGATGACGCTGCCATAGTTGAGAAATTCAGAACTGACAGCATTCAATCTGTAAGAATTCAAACTGGAAAATTTGAAAAAGGTGACAACAACTATGTGGATATGACTGAATGGAAAACTGGTTTGTCCGGTGAACTGAATTCTACTGTTGATAAAAACATTGTATTTGTAAACGTAAAAGCGATTCTGCCTCCTCAGGAAAAAGCGCTTGCTGAAGCCAAAGGAATTATCACTTCTGATTATCAGACTTATCTCGAGAAACAATGGATTGAAGAACTCAGGTCAAAATATCCTGTGACTGTTAACCAGGAAATATTAGAAAAAGTCAAAGCCAAATACTAAATCATGACCAGAAAGCTACTGTTCATTTTATGTATTTTTTGTTTAACATCTTGCAAATCAAAGCATAACAGTGACGACGTAATCATCGCAAAAGTGCATGATTACGAACTGTTTGCTTCAGACTTAAAGGATCTTGTTCCAAAAGGTACAAATATAAAGGACAGTAGCATGATTGTTGAAGGTTTTATTGATAGTTGGATTCGTAAAAATCTTATCATTCATCAGGCAGAATATAATTTATTGCCTGAGCAAATGGATTTTGAACAGAAGCTGGAGGATTACCGTAACTCATTGATTACATACGCTTATGAAAGTGAGCTAATCAGACAAAAACTTGATACAATCGTTTCTGAAACCGAGATAAGGAACTACTATGATCAAAATCGGGGCGATTTTGAACTTAAATACAATGTCGTAAAAGCTGTTTATGTTGTATTACCTATCGAATCGAATCGAAAGAAGCTTTTTCGAAGTCTTCTGAATACCCATCGTTTCAGTAGTGATTCGCTTGAATACAACGCGGGCAGATTTGCGCTTTCCTATTATAATGGTTACCATAACTGGATTCGTTTCGATGACCTTCTGACTCAGGTTCCTATTAAAACATATAACCAAGAAGTATTTTTAAGGGATAACCGGTTTATTGAATTTGACGACAAGCCTTTTTGCTATCTGATTCTGATACAAGATTTTATAATAGCTGAAAGTCTTTCACCGCTCGAAATGGAAAGCGAGAATATTAAAAATATCATCATTAATAAAAGGAAACGCGAGTTGATTTCGAAAATGCATCAGGATATTTATGATAAAGCCGTAAAAGAAAATGCTTTTAAAGTGTATAAAATAAAGTGAAAAACCGGGTTTATTTTCATCACTAATCACTTTATCAAGAAATATAAATAATTGATATCAAATACAATGAATAAGAAATTAATAAAATACCAGATTTTCATAATCATGGCATTGGTGGCTTTCAATTTACCTGCCAGAAGTCAGGTTATTGATCAGGTAGTTGCCGTTGTTGGCAAAAATATTATTCTGCAATCTGACATTGAAAATCAGTACATTCAATACCGCCTTCAACGCGGGATTTCAGGAAGTGCAAAAACTATACGCTGCACCATTCTGGAAGATCTTCTTTTTCAAAAACTTCTGTTGAATCAGGCCGAACTCGACAGTATCACTGTCACAGACGAACAGGTTGAACAAGAGATGGAAAGAAGGCTGCGCTATTTTATTGGTGAGCTTGGTTCACAGGAAAAACTGGAAGCATATTACAACAAAACCATTGTTGAGATAAAATCGGAATTACGCCGTTTGGTGAAAGATCAGTTACTTGGCGAACAGGTGCAGAACAACATCATGGAAAAAGTGGAAGTTACACCTTCAGAAATCAAATTATACCTGAAAGAATTACCAAAAGACAGTATTCCAATGGTGAATATTGAATATGAGATTGCCCAGATTGTTAAAAACCCACCGATCAGTATCGACGAAAAGCTGGCTGTTAAAGAACGATTGTTCGATCTGAGAAAACGAATCCTTGCAGGTGAGCGTTTTTCCACATTGGCCGTATTATATTCTGAAGACCCTGGTTCAGCCAAAAAAGGCGGTGAACTTGGTTTCTATGGTCGTGGCGAATTATATCCTGAATTTGAGGCTATTGCATTTAAATTAAAAGAGGGTGAGGTCTCAGAAATTGTTGAAACACAAGCTGGTTTTCACATTCTGCAACTTATTGGCCGCAGGGGAGAATATGTGAATGTGCGTCATATTCTGCTTATGGCAAAGGTCTCTCCTGAGGCCCTTGACAAAGCCCGCATGGAACTTGATTCTGTTGCCCTCAAAATCAGAAGTAAAGAAATCACTTTTGAAAAAGCGGTTGAAACCTATTCTGAAGATCCGAATAAATCAAATGGAGGTTTTTTACTCAATCCATATACAGGCGGTACAAAATTTGAGGCTGATATGCTTGATCCACAGGTTTCTTTTGTTATTGAAAAACTCAGTGTTGGTGAAATATCTGATCCGGTTCCAATGAAAACTGAAGATGGAAAGGATGCTTACAGGTTGCTGCTGCTAAAGCAAAAAACAACAGCGCATCAGGCCAATATCAAAGAAGATTACAATCGAATCCAAGGCTGGGCACTCGATAAGAAGAAAAAGAAAGCAATCGATGACTGGATCAGAAGTAAATCGCAAAAAGCTTATGTAAGAATTCAGGACGATTATTCTGATTGCACTTTTAATTTCAATTGGAAGACTGAAGAGTAGTTATTTAATTAGTTAACAATCAAATGATTCAATATAAATCAGATGTTGAGGCAGCAGATGCCCTTGTTGAAAGATACAATCACCTGAGGGAAGAGATTGCCCGTGTAATTGTTGGCCAGGATGAAGTCGTGAAAAACACGCTTATTTCTATTTTCTGCAAAGGCCATGTTTTACTTGTTGGTGTCCCAGGATTAGCCAAAACATTGCTGGTCAATACGATCGGTAAAGTTCTGGGATTGTCATACAGCCGGATTCAGTTCACTCCCGATTTGATGCCTTCAGACATCATCGGAACTGAGATTCTTGATGAAACCCGTAAATTTAAATTTATCAAAGGACCGGTTTTCGCAAATATTATTCTCGCTGACGAGATAAACCGCACGCCGCCCAAAACCCAGGCCGCATTGCTGGAAGCCATGCAGGAAAAAGCAATAACGGTTGCCGGACAAACGCATATATTACAGGAACCATTTTTTGTATTGGCAACCCAAAATCCGATCGAACAGGAAGGCACTTATCCCCTGCCTGAAGCCCAGCTGGATCGATTTATGTTTAATCTTTGGTTGGATTACCCATCTTTTGAAGAAGAAATTTCTGTTGTAAAAAACACCACTTCCGGTTTTTCAAACGAAATCAAAGAAGTGATGAGTTCGGATGAAATTCAGTATTTTCAACAATTGGTACGAAGAGTGCCAGTCGCTGACAATGTGTATCATTATGCGGTAAATCTGGTTGCCAAAACAAGACCACACACTGCACTGGCACATGACTGGGCGAACAAATACATTAGCTGGGGTGCTGGCCCAAGAGCCTCTCAATATCTGATTATTGGCGCTAAGTGCAATGCGCTGATCAATGGACGTTATTCCCCTGATATTGAAGATGTGAAAGCAGTTGCCCTACCTATCTTACGGCATCGTTTAGTACGCAATTATACTGCTGAGGCTGAGGGTGTTTCGCTTAAAAATATTATTGAAAAACTAATGTGACCTCGGAAAGTTAACTAAGATGGAAATTTCCAACTTCTAACTTCGAAACACCACAAATTAAGAAATTAATGGTTGAATATTATATAAATCATTGAAAATGAATACCAATCGTAAAATTTATTGGGGATTAGCCGGAGTGATCACTTTGCTGCTATTGGTTTGGTATTTTACCAGATCGAACCCGGATGAAACTGTTTTACTTGAAGCCCCTGTAAAACAAGGTCTTTTTGTAATCAGTGTGACAACAACAGGGGAACTGGAAGCTAAAAGTTCAGAAAAAATTTATGGGCCATCCTCTTCAGGACTGCGGGAAGCACGTATCTGGGAATTAAAAATAGATGATATCATTCCTGATGGAAGTATTGTTGACTCAGGTGATTATGTTGCCAATCTTGATCGGACTGAACTCACCAACAAACTGAAAGACAAGGAAATAGAGATTGAACAGTTTCAAAATAACTTCACCAAAACCCAGCTCGATACTACCATGGAGTTGCGCAGCGCCCGAAACGATCTTGTCAATCTGAAATATGCCATGGAAGAAGCGCAGATTGCTGTGGATCAATCGATTTACGAACCACCTGCATCACAACGGCAGGTTCAGATTGAACTTGATAAATCGAAAAGATCTTACGATCAGGCTGACCGTAATTATTCGCTTCGTACCGACAAAGCTGTGGCCAATATGTCGGAAGTTTCAACAGCTTTAAAGAAAAAACAAGGTGAATACCAGAAACTTATGGACCTCATAAGTGAATTTACTGTGAAGGCTCCCAAAGCTGGTATGGTTATTTATCAACGCGATTGGGAAGGGAAAAAACGTGGTATCGGTTCGACGGTGAGTGCCTGGGAAAATGTTGTGGCTACCTTACCCAATCTTCGTGAAATGATCACCAAAACCTACGTAAATGAGATTGATATTTCAAAAGTGAAGGTCGGACAGAAAGTGAATATTGGAATTGATGCATTCCCTGACAAAAAATTCACCGGACAGGTTTTGGAAGTAGCAAATATCGGCGAGCAGATCCGCAACTCCAATGCAAAAGTTTTTGAGGTAAAAATTGCTGTAAATGAATATGATTCAATCGTCCGGCCGGCAATGACTACCAAAAACACCATTATCACTGATGAAATCGACAGTGTGCTGTTTATTCCGCTTGAAGCAATGTTTAACAACGATTCTATTCAATATGTGATTGTTGGAAAAACAAAAAAACAGGTGATTACAGGCAAATCAAACGAGAATGAGATTGTTGTTCTGGCGGGTCTTACCGTAGGTGAAAACGTATTATTATCTACTCCCTCAGATGCTGATGATTACGACTACGAAATGTTGAGCGAAGAAATTATTCAGGCTGCGAAAGAAAGAAAAGATACGCTTGAAAAAGAAGAAGTGAAACCCCGACCTGAATTCAAGGAAGGTCAGATGCCGGGAAATGGTGGCTTTAAACAACGCCCTGGTGGCAATGGATCGCGTCAGAACCGGCCATCAAAACGCTAACCGTTCATGGAAAGGTATTGGGAAATCATACAAGTCGCGATAGAGGCTGTTTTTGCTAATCGTTCACGTTCTATTCTTACAGCGCTCGGTATAATTTTCGGAGTAGCTGCCGTAATTGCCATGATGGCCATTGGTAAAGGTGCCCAAAAGGAAATTCTTGACCAGATAAAATTAGTCGGTGTCAATAATATCATAATCAAAGCGCGTGTTGAGAAAAAAACCAGCTCAGAAGAAGAAGAGCAAGGGAAATCTGAAAGCAAAAAATTCTCGCCCGGACTTACCCTGCTCGATGCCGAAGGCATTCGTTCAGTAATTCCAACCATTGAAAAAGTCAGTCCAGAAGTTATTTACGAAACTACTATTATCAATAACGGGAAACGACTGCAGGCCCGGCTTAACGGAGTTACTCCTGACTATTTTGAGCTTTTCAATCTGAAGCTTTCAAGAGGAAATATGTTCAACAATGATCAGTTGGAAGCCGGGACACCTGTTTGTATTATTGGTCCTGGCGTAAAAGCGAAACTTTTTGCTACCGAAGATCCAATAAACAATTATGTGAAATGCGGGAACATCTGGCTTAAAATTGTCGGAGTATTGGAAAACCGGGTTGTGGGTTCAAAAACCACAGAAGATTTTGGCATAACCGATTACAGCAGTGATATTTATGCACCCATTCAAACTGTTTTACTGCGTTATAAAGACCGTTCATTGGTAACATCAAGTTCTCTTAACAGTGGAGGTGGCAATACAGTTATTTTTTCCGGAGGTGGCATGGTGTCATTTTCCAACGGTTCATCTTCCGAAGGAGAAGGAAATTACAATCAACTGGATAAAATCGTTGTCAGGGTTGACGATTCAAAAAACCTGAGCGCAACAACGAAAATACTAAACCAGATGCTGAAAAGACGACACCAGCAGGTTGAAGATTTTGAAATTACTGTTCCTGAGTTGCTGCTTAAACAAGAACAACGTACAAAAGATATCTTCAATATTGTTTTGGGGGCCATTGCCGGAATATCATTGCTTGTGGGTGGCATCGGGATTATGAATATTATGCTTGCATCAGTGCTGGAAAGAATTCGTGAGATTGGTGTACGACGCTCCATTGGCGCAACAAAACGCGATATCATCCTGCAGTTTTTGTCTGAAGCTACATTAATTAGCATCACCGGTGGAATCATCGGAATTATTCTGGGTGTTGTCATGGCACGTATCATCACAGAAACAACCGACATCCTGACCATCGTATCAGGCTGGTCGATACTTATTTCGTTCGGTGTTTCTGCAACAGTTGGAATCGTATTTGGATATTTACCTGCCCGAAAAGCGGCAGAACAGGATCCTGTAACCTCACTCAGACATGATTAATTCAGCATTATATATTCGTTGAGATATGAAAAAACATTCACTGGCCCGATATTTTACTTCCATCAGAACGGGTCTGCTACTCTTATTATTGAACATTTTCTCTGCTGGTTTTTCACAGGAAGAACCTGCATTATTTAGTCTGCACGAAGTAATTGACCTTGCACAGCAGCAATCGCCGGATGCCCAGATTGCCAAACACCGCTTCCGAAGCAGTTATTGGAAATACCGAAGCTTTAAAGCGGGATATCTGCCAAGCCTGAAACTAAATGCAACCCTACCCGATTTTAGCCGTGGCATCGATCAAATTACCGAAAATAGTAAAGAGGTATATCGGGAGCGACAAATAACACAATATACAGCCAATTTATCCCTGACCCAAAAGGTCGGAGTAACCGGCGGTGAAGTGTTTATGCAATCAGGCTTGCAACGTCTTGACAATTTTAATACTGATACATCAACAAGTCAATTTCTTACTACACCAATTAGTATCGGATTCAATCAACCTATTTTTGGTTATAATGCATATCGATGGGATAAAAAGATTGAACCTATGCGCTATGAAGAAGCGCTGCGTACCTATCTTGAAACAAATGAACAGGTTGCGATGTCTGCTGTCAACCACTTTTTCAACTTATTGCTCGCGCAGGTCGAACGCTCCATCGCGGTGAAGAATCAATCGAATTACGACACCTTATACAATATTGCAAAAGGACGCTATGTTCTTGGAAAAATTGCTGAAAATGAACTACTCCAGCTCGAACTTAATTTATTGAGCGCCAATGCTGCTGTTGAAAATGCAGATCTGGAATACCAGAATATGCTGTTTACTTTCAAATCATTCATGCGGATTAAATCGAACCAGCCTATCATACTATTGCCACCTGCTGAAAATACGCATTTCACTGTGAAGGTTGATGAAGCCATTCAAAGTGCAAAAGCAAACACATCATACGGAATAAATTTTGACCGGCAATTGCTTGAAGCTGAAAGTCAGGTGAATATGGCCCGTATGGACGGCAGATTCGAAGCTGATTTATATGCATCTTTCGGCCTCACGCAGACAGCTGACAATTTAAGCGAAGCATATATTGACCCCCTGGATGAAGAACGTGTTTCATTGGGAATAGTAGTGCCCATTCTGGACTGGGGACAAGCAAAAGGCCGCATTCGTATGGCTGAATCCAATCTTGACCTTGTGGAGACATCAATCGAACAGGCACGTATCGATTTTGAACAGAATATCTTTCTGAAAGTAATGCATTTCAATATGCAGAAAAATCAGATGAGAATCGCCGCAAAAGCAGATACTGTTGCTCAAAAAAGATTTGATGTTACACAAAAACGGTATATGATCGGCAAAGTGAACGATGTGCTCGAATTAAATAATGCGCAAATTGATAATGACAACGCGAAAAAAGGTTATTATAATTCATTAAAAACTTATTGGTCAAGTTTTTACGAAATGCGTAAAATCACTTTGTTTGATTTTGTTGAAAACAAAAAACTCGATTTTGACCCTGAAAAACTCATCGACTAATACATTCAATCCGATCTTTTATTTTACAAATCTTGCTTTTTAACTCCCCTGTTTTCAGGTTGATTCAATAAATCACTCATCCAAATACTTTGTGAATTAATAATCCGTTAATCAATTATTAACCCCACAATCCGGATGATTATGAATATAAGAAAATCCATTTTTCTCATCCTACTCAGTGCTTTCATTTTCACCTTACTATTTCATAAACAAGCACTTGGATTAAATCTATTGTTGTTTGAAATCGCCTTTTTTATTTGGGTGATTAGTTCAAAACAGTTTTATTTTATTGGTAAAAACCAGATTACTTCAGGTATCGGTTTTCTGTTCACTTCACTTTCTACTGTAATTACGCATTCCAGTTTATCCTATATCATTAATTTTCTGACACTTATTGTATTCATTGGCATTCTTAATTATCCTGAAGCCAGGTCATTAGTCAATTCCTTCGGGTTATCAATAAATTCATTTTTCAAATCACAGGGACAATTTCTGAAGCAAATTTCAGGTTCAAAACTCAATGGTTATCATCCAGGCGGTTTCTTCAGGAAGTCGAGAATATTCTTCATTCCATTGATTATCATTCTCATATTTATCATCATTTACCGGCTATCAAATCCTGTTTTTGATGAATTGCTTACTCAGTTTGAATCAGTTTTTACCGAAAAATGGGAAATCATCTTCAAAGACTTTGACTTTATGATCCTGATCACCTTCACAATCGGATTGTTACTCAGTAATTTCATAATTATCAGAACAGTGAATCGTCGTATCATTCAAAGAGATTCAGATGCAACGGAAGAACTTAAACGAATAAAAAACAAATCTCAAAATATATTTTCTGCATCAGGACTAAAATCAGAGTATAAAGCGGCTATATTTTTACTGGCGATGCTGAACATAATACTATTGATTATTAACACGATAGATATTTATTGGGTTTGGTTCAATTTTGAATGGAATGGCAATTATTTAAAACAGTTTGTGCATGAGGGAACCTATTTACTTATACTTTCAATCATCATCTCAATCATTTTGGTCCTGTATTTCTTCAGAGGAAATCTCAATTTCCTAGCAAAAAACAGACTCTTAAAATACCTGAGCTATGTCTGGTTAGCTCAAAATGCAGTTCTGGCAATATCTGTTGCCATCAGAAATTTCTGGTATATTCACTATTTCTCTCTGGCATACAAAAGAATTGGTGTGATCATTTTTCTGATGTTAGTCATTTATGGTTTATACACCGTATTTAAAAAGGTCAGATACCGGAAATCCGTTTTCTTTCTTGTTAAATCAAATGCATATTCAATATTTATTGTTTTGATTATCAGTTCGGTAATAAACTGGGACAATTTGATTGCAAAATATAATTTTCAATATGCAGATACCGCATTTCTACATCTGGATTTTATGGCTACGCTTTCTGATTCATCGATACCCTATCTTGATAAACCGCTGGACGAATTAGTACGAATAAATGAAACCCAGAAAGAAAAATTCCCATTCGAGCAAAAATTCATGACTCCGGAAGAATTTCACAGTGTAATTGAAAGCCGAAAAATCGATTTTGAAGAGAAATGGAAAGAAAAAAATTTCTTATCCTGGAATCTCTCAGAATACAAGGCTTTCAGGGAACTTAAGAATCGTAACGCGAATTGAAACGGATTACAATAATCATTTGTGAACAAATGAAATAATCTTGAGGCTAACAGATTATATATTAATTCATTGCAATTTTTAACAAAACACTTTCAACAATTTGCCTACTTTTGTGTTTCTATTTAGAAATTATTAACTCAAAAAAAATAAAAAAATGGCAGTATTAGTAGGAAAAAAAGCTCCCTTATTTGAAGCCGACGCAGTTGTTGACGGTGGTGAATTTGTGGAAAAATTTTCATTAAACCAGTACATCAACAAAAAACACGTTGTGTTTTTCTTCTACCCATTGGATTTCACTTTCGTTTGTCCAACCGAAATCATCGCATTTCAGGATAAAATTGAAGAGTTTGAAAAACGCAATGTAGCAGTTGTTGGATGCTCTGTTGACTCTAAATTTTCACATTGGGCATGGCTCAATACACCACGCAACCAGGGCGGTATCGCAGGTGTTAAATTTCCGATTGTTGCTGACTTAAGCAAAACCATCGCTACAAATTATGATGTTTTGGCCGGTGAATTTGATTATAACGAAGATGGAGAAATGGAATTTAACGGTGATCCTGTTGCATACCGTGGTTTGTTCCTAATTGATAAGCAAGGTGTTGTACGTCATCAGGTAGTGAATGACCTACCACTTGGTCGCAGCATTGATGAAGCACTGCGTATGGTGGATGCTTTGCAGTTTTTTGAAGAAAACGGTGAAGTTTGTCCAGCCAACTGGAAACCAGGTGATGATGCCATGCAGGCTACCCACGAAGGTGTTGCCAGCTATTTAGGCAAACACTAAGAAAAATCAGATCTTTTTATTATAAAGCCGCTTCCGCAATGGAGCGGCTTTTTTGTTATCACAAGTCAAATTGTAAAATGTAAAATGCAAAGTGCAAAGTCAAAATGCAAATTGTAAGCGATTTGACCAGTTGAAATGTTTGTACCCAATCATTTGGATTTGTGAAATAACTGATTTACATTTGTTTGGATGTAACAACAAAACAAACTCAAAAACTAAACATTGATTATAAACAAATCTGTCTTTTGCATGAGAAAGCGAAACAGAAGTATTGATTTTGATTGTTTTATTACCCGGTTTGTTTGCTTTTAGCGTATCATTATAATCACAAATAACTGCTAAAAGGCTATTAGCGATTCGTTATGCACAATCCTTCATATACCGGAAACATTGACTTCCAAAGCAAACGTTTAGAAGAAATTATCAATTAAAAATAAATTTTAAAATACATATTATCAAATAGTTATAAAAACGTTAGTCAGAAATATAAACTAGACAGACCAACAATGAGGATCATAATTATAGTTTTTTTATCTTGCATAAGTTTAATGACTTTGGGACAAATCTGTAATCACATAGACATTTCAAAAACATTTGACTTTAAAATTGAAATTAGTAGAATCAATAGAAACGCTCAAATGGATTCATGTGTGATCAAAGTTGCTGTATTTGACAAATCGTCTTCGAAACAGATTCAAGCGATTCAATATAGTTCTGTATCTTTTTTCAATGACGCATTCGGCGATTGCGGCAACGTCAGATCTTATACCACTAATGTTAACAGAGATTCTGTCGCTGTAGATAATGATTATGGTGACATTATTGTAGCAGATTTTAATTTCGACAATAAAGATGATTTTGCCATTAAAAATAATTCTGGGGGGAATGGTGGACCTGAGTATCGATTTTACATTCAAGATACAAACGACGAATTCATTCTTGATAAATTCCTAAGTGAGAAAATGATTTTTTTTCCTATTCAAATCAATAAGACAAATCATACCCTTACAACTTTAGTCCATGCAAATGCCCTGCAATTGACAGAAACTAAATACAAACTGAACATTAGTACTAAGAAATGGAAAACGATCAAATCAAAATTGATTTCCGCAAATTAATAGCTGTGCATAACTTCAGCTACCCGCAAGCCGGGTTTTGGTGGCTCATTGAAAGGAAAATTGAATTTGAAAAGGCAGCTTATCGTGGACAATTTATCGGGAAACCCGCAGCCAATGGCCACGGGCTTTTGCTTTGACCGCAAGGGAGTTTATTCCCCCTCGCTTGGCGTAGTCTCCAGACTATGTCGAACAACCATATCGGTCTCCAGACAGGAGTGAAAACGTTTTCATAAACTATAACTGATTCATAATCCAATGCCCCCACGCTGGTGCCGATTTGCAATCGGTACCAGTATACCCCCGCTCGGCGTAGTCTCCAGATTACGTCGAATAGCCAAATAGGTCTCCTGCCCGGAGTGAAAATGTATTCAAAAACCATAACTGATTTATAATTTATTGCCACTGCTCGGCGTAGTCTCCAGACTACATCGAATAACCATTTCGGTCTCCTGGCATAAGTAAAACCGTTTTCATAAACCAAACCTGATAAATAATTCATCACAGCTGTCCGACTTCAAGACGGAGTTGATTAAGTAAGCGATTGATTGCGAAATGATTTGATAAAATAAATCATGCTGATATCTTGTTTTTGTGAAATATCTGATTTACATTTGTTTTACTCAAACAACGAAACAATCGTAATAACCAACCCCGTTCATTGAAAAAGGCAGAATATTTACTGCAAGATACTTTAGAATTATTGAATTTGACAGGGTTGGGGGTTGTTTTGGTATTTTAAAAAGCATTACACATTTTAAATCCCATAATGGCAAGTGGCCAACCGTATCCTATATTTATCACTATTTATCCCGTTTTTGTAACAAAACACACAGTAATAAAACTTAAATCCAAAGAAAATGAAAAAAATTACTATTTCGGTCACATTGATGCTTTTCAGTATTATATCACTGTTTGCGCAAGATGCAGAAGGATGCAAAGATCATCCGCTATTTAACAGAATGCCAAATTATATAATACGAGAATGTGCTAAAAACTTTGGTGTAACTGATCTTGTTATGATTGACGGCAATTCAGAAACTATTGAAGGTTACAAAACCATGGTAACATATGATTTTAATACAGAAGGTGGAGATCAGGCATATTCCTTTTTTCAAGTAATAAAGAACTACGAAAATGCTCTTGCAAAATATAGTGTGAAAAGAATCTATTTGGGTTCACAATATGCAACTCTATTTTGTAAATCGGGAGGTAAATCTATCTGGATTGGCATAGAATCTGCTTCAGATGTTGCTGAATCCTATACTCTTATCATCATGGAAATTGAAGAAATGCAACAAGATATTCAAGCATCGGCAATACTTGACGCGTTAAACAAAGATGGATTTATTGCTCTGGATATACTTTTCGAAACAGGAAAATCTGTAATACAAAAAGAATCACTTCCAATAATTGACCAGATCTTTGAAATGTTGGAAATGGATGCAAACATTATAATATCCATTGAAGGTCATACCGACAATATTGGTGATGCAACCAGTAACAAAAAACTTAGTAATGACCGTGCCAAATCAGTCATGGATGTTCTTATTGCAAAAGGTATCGACAAACCAAGAATGTCATCAATTGGCTGGGGTCAGGAAAAACCCGTTGCAGATAACAGGACTGATGAAGGCAAAGCAAAAAACAGACGTGTTGAAATTGTAAAGAAACCATAAACTATAATTTCAGACTTTTATAACCCGCTCGGCGTAGTCTCCAGACTACGTCGAACAACCATTTCGGTCTCCTGGCCGGAGTGAAAATGTATTCAAAAACCATAACTGATTTATAATTCATTGCTCATTATTCCGGAGTAAACTGAGCCACCTAAAAAAATGATGAATTTGTTGGACAAATGTATTTTGTTTAAAAATTACTATCCTCCAAACTTTACTATTGCATACCTTTATGACTGATTTTTCATCAAAATGGTTATTAATGGGGGTTATTAGATGGATTGCAGTTAGATGTAATTAAGCATACGTACTAGTTAATTCAAGTCAACCTATGTTCAAAAGACTCATAGCCAAAAATTTCCGAAAACCAAGTGGTTTATTTGGTCATTATATCATCAGGTTTCTTAAAAAAAATCAAATAGAATATGATGAAATGGAATCATTGCTTAAGCTTAATAAGCACGACATTGTGCTCGAAATTGGATATGGATTAGGTAAGGGTATTTATGATTACTCAAAAAAGTATGATTGTACTTTTCATGGAATTGATTTTTCCCGGTTAATGTATTCGAAAGCACTTAAGCTAAACCATGAAAATGTAAACAGTGGTAAAATAATACTACTTTGTGCTGACTTTGATCATTATCGTTTTGAAAATGATAGTTTTCATTGTATTTACTTTTTGAATGTCATATATTTCTGGAGCGAAATTCAAATCCGGTTGAAAAAAATTTTATCAATGCTGAAACAAAATGGCAAAGTCATCATTTTTATGGCAGATGCTGAGTGTTTCAAAGATATAAAGCAATCAGAAGGTGAAACAATATTTTACCGGCACAGTATTGGTGATGTAGCGAAAGAAATGGAAAAAACAGGATTTAAAACCATTGAAACAATAGAGCATACAAAAGAGAAGAAATGTTACTACGTTATAGGATATAAACAATAATCTGTTAAACAGGGCCCGCAGCCGTTGGCCGCGGGCTTCTGCTTTGTATGATTGGATGTTTACTCCTCCTGTTTCGGTTGATGGCTGCATCGCTGCATCCATTCGCTTCTCATTTTTTCACGTTCTTCTGTGGGCATATCCTTCCATTTGTTCATCCACGGATGCCCGTGATGCGCATTCGGATAACCATGTCCACCCTTGAATCCTCCAAACAGTATTTTCGACAATACAAGTATTCCGAGAGCCTGCCAGAAGGTAATTACTTTTACACCCAGCACAGCCGGAAGAATTCCGTTCCATAACAGCATTACTACCGATCCGAATACAAATACTCCGGCAACTATGGCAATGGGAATAAAAATGGCTCTTTTGATCCAGAATGCTTTTCCCCTTTTTTGTTTAAAACACATCATGATTTCTAAGTTTTTTAAGTTGAATAATAATTGTACATATTTTGAAGCCGCTCACGCAGATGCGCCACTGCGTAACGTTTTCGTGATATGATCGTCTTAATGCTCTCACCGCTTTTGTCGGCGATCTGCTGCAGTGTCAGACCATCGAGTTCGTTCATCACAAACACAAGCCGCTGTTTCTCGGGCAGTTCGTCCAGGGCATTGAACAGATTTTCCCTGAATAAATCGCTGTCGAAAACCGGTTCTTTATGCACGGTATCGGCAAACAGGGATTCCATATACAGCATTTCGCCGTCTTCATCCTCATACGCCATATCCTCGAGAGATAGCGTGCCCTTTTTGCGCTTTTTATCCACGATCCGGTTGCGGCTTACGCGAAAAAGCCATCCGCTCAGTTGCTCAACAGGTTCGGTATCGATGATTGAAACAAGTTGGTACCAAACATCCTGCAGGATATCTTCAGCATCTTCGTCGTTCGTTACGCGGCTGCGTATGAACCCGAACAAACGCTTTCCATAATCCCGAACGGCATGTTTGATACGTTGCTGTGGTTGTGTCATCGGTAAGGCAATTAATTCGTCCATATAAACAGGTAGACGAACGAAACGGTAAATTACTTTAAAAGTTTAAATATTTTTTTTACAAAGAAAGTATAAATCCGTGATAAGATCCAATCGCTATTTTGCCTTAAGTCGCTTACTTAGCGCAACCTGAGACCCATCACACGATGCAATTTGAACTTTTAAATTTCCCACTTTTCATTAAAATCTTACCCGCATCCCAATTCCATCCTGACTGATTGATGGTTCGATACATCTGGCTGATTTCTGCCGGTTAAACCATAGCACTGCACGTCCGATTCCATAGCCCAGCGCCGCACCGGCGATGACATCGGAGGGCCAGTGTTCACCGCTTACCAGACGGCTGTATGCAGTAAGGCCGGCAAGGGTATACATAGCAACACCTAACCAGGGTTTATCATTATATACACCTGCCATTACCGTTGCGAGTGCGACAGCACGCATTGTATGGCCCGAAGGAAAAGCGTCGAAGCCACCACCGTGAAAAGGGCCATACCAGGCTTTCGGATCAGGTTCGATAAGATCATCCGGCCTTGGACGATGGGTCATTTCCTTGATGATCCAGCCTGCGCCTCCGCTTAATAAAAAAGCCTGCATCCCCGCAAGGGCAGCATGACAAGCACGGTCGTTGTCATTCACAATACCCACAACATAAAAGCCGCCCAGCATCGGAATACTCAGTAATCCACTTCCGAAGGCGTCGGCAAAGCGGCCATATTTATGAGCTGATTCATTGGTAAACTGGCTATCAAAAAAGTTATAAATTTCTTCATCATAAACATAAACAACGGCTGCTGCGGCCACCATTCCGCCTGCCACAGCCCAATCCTTTGCTTTGTATTTTATCGGTTGTTTTATTGTAAACCAGGTTGCCGGAGCGTAACTAAGTATATAATCGCCATTGAATTTGTAGTTACAGCGATCAGGCTGCTGGGCATATGTGACAGAAGGAACATACAACGTAATAATTATAGCACAAATCATTACGTTTATAACACGTCGGTCCATAGGAATTACTCAGTTTTTTTTGCCTCATTCCAAAAGGCATCGAGTTCTTCAAGTGTCATATCCTGCAGTTTCATGCCTGTTTTACTAACCTGCGATTCGATATAATGAAATCTGCGTTTGAATTTTCGATTGGTCTTTTCAAGTGCATCTTCCGGATTTACCCCGATATATCTGGCATAGTTTACCAATGCAAACAACAGATCACCGAATTCATCCTCCAATCTGCCGATCGGAGCATCCATACCAACCTCATCGAGCAGTTCCTGCATTTCTTCCTGGACCTTCTCCCAGACATCTTCGCGTTTGCGCCATTCAAAACCAACACCACCAGCCTTTTCCTGCATGCGATATGCTTTCAGCAAAGGAGGCAGAGAAGCAGGAACACCTTCCAAAACTGATTTTTTACCTTCTTTGAGTTTGATTTTCTCCCAATTACTCTTCACTTCTTCCTGACCATTTACAGTAACCTCGCCATAAATATGCGGATGCCTGATGATCAGTTTTTCGCTGATTGAATCAAGAATATCTTTCATATCAAAATCATTGGTTTCAGAACCAATTTTTGCATAAAACACCAGATGAAGCATCAAATCGCCTAATTCCTTTTTAATCTCAACCGGGTCATTATCAAGAATCGCGTCACTCAGTTCATACGTTTCTTCAATGGTCAGATGCCGTAAACTCTCGAAAGTCTGCTCTTTGTCCCAGGGACACCCCGCCCTGAGTTCGTCCATAATCTTCAGTAATCGCTCAAAAGCAACCAATCGTTGATCCATCATAATAGTTTTGGGCAAAGTTAGTTTTTTTGGAGACTACTGACCTGTATTGAAAAATGAAGATCATGATCATATTCAGGGCTGGAAATAATAAAATATTTTATATTTACATACAGGAATAACAGTAACAGAATGATAAAGTAATTTATTAATAACCAATGATTAACCAGGAAAAAACAAAAAGAATTCTGTCAATCGATGCGTTACGTGGATTTGATATGTTCTGGATTACCGGAGGCGATGCATTTTTTATCACCTTGTTTACCTTTTTTGGAACACCATTTTTTCAGGGTCTCGCGCATCAGCTTGATCATCCAGCCTGGGCAGGTTTCCGGTTTTATGATATTATTTTCGCGTTGTTTCTTTTTATCATGGGGTTGAGCATGCCATTATCAATAACAAGAAGATTGGCCGGAGGCGCATCCAGAAATCAAATGTATTATCATATTTTTCGCCGGACCATACTTCTCTACATACTGGGCATGGTGTATAACGGATTATTCGATTTCAATTTTGAAACCTTACGCTACACAGGTGTATTGCATCGGATTGCATTTACCTATTTTTTTGCATCTATCATTGTTATGAACTTCAGGCAGAAGGGACAATTGATTTGGGCTGTTTCATTGACTTTTGGCTATTGGCTGATACTTCTTTTGATTCCTTCACCCGGCTTTGGGGCTTATAATCTGACACCGGAAGGGAATCTGGCTGGTTATATCGACCGAAGCTGGCTTCTTGGATCAATGTGTTGTTACAATTATGGAGATAATGAAGGTATTGTAACCAATTTCCCGGCAATTACCAGCGTTTTAACAGGAGTTTTGGCTGGTTATAAGCTCATGAGCCAAATCAGTCACTCTGAAAAATTAAAATTTTTCATTACTACCGGTTTCATGCTCATCGTATTATCTCTGATATGGAATTTCATTTATCCGATCAACAAATACCTGTGGACCGGCTCATTCGTTTCACTCACGAGTGGAATTTCACTGTTGTCAATCAGCCTGTTTTACTGGCTTATCGATGTGAAAGGATATACAAAATGGGCTTTCCCATTCACTGTCATCGGAATGAATCCAATAACGATTTACGTTCTGAGCGCTATTTTTGATTTTGGTATGGTCGCTAAAATATTCATTCATGGATTCTATACAGAACTAGGAGGATTTGAGATGCCATTTTACGAATTCTGTGTTCTGTTAACAAAATGGCTGTTTTTATATTTCCTTTACAGACAAAAGATTTTTCTCAAAGTATAGTTTCCAATAAGCAAAAAAAACAACGATTTTGAATTTCCAGTTTCAAAATCGTTGATTAGTATTTCAATTCATCCATTAATTAATAAGCTCTGGCAAAATAAACCCTTCTGTTTGAAGGATTACCGGAATAAATGCATTTGCCAGTTTCAGATACACTATCAAGAGGGATTAACCGTATTGTGGCTTTCGTTTCTTCTTTGATTTTTTGCTCGGTTTCAGGTGTACCATCCCAATGGGCCATAAGAAACCCACCTTTTTCTATCTGAACCAAAAAATCGCTCCATGTGTCCACTTTGAATGTTTTTTGTGTACGCAGGTCAAGTGCCTTCTGAAAAAGATTCTTCTGAATCTGCTCAAGCAAATGAACTACTTTCAGTTCAATATTTTGCATTTGCAATGATTCCTTTTCCAGAGTGTCGCGTCTTGCAACTTCGACTGTCTGGTTTTCAAGATCACGTGGTCCTATTGCCAAACGTATAGGCACCCCTTTAAATTCCCACTCACTAAATTTAAAACCTGGTTTTTGTGTGTCACGGTTATCATATTTCACCCTGACCCCCTTTTCTTCAAGCAATTTTTTAATTTCAAGCGCCTTAACAGTGATGGCCTCAAATTGCTCTTCTGTGCGATATATTGGAACTATAACAACCTGAATAGAAGCCAGTTTTGGAGGAAGCACCAAACCGTTGTCATCTGAATGCGTCATCACCAACGCGCCCATCAATCGTGTTGAAACACCCCAGGAGGTTGCCCAGACATATTCCTGTTTATTTTCTTTACTTAAAAATTTTACGTCGAACGCTTTGGCAAAATTCTGACCTAAAAAATGAGAGGTACCAGCCTGCAATGCTTTTCCATCCTGCATTAAAGCTTCAATACAGTATGTTTCAATAGCACCAGCAAATCTTTCATTAGCCGATTTCACACCTTTTAAAACAGGAATAGCCATCCAGTTTTCAGCAAAATCTGCGTAAACATCGAGCATTTTTTCAGCCTCTGCCACTGCCTCAGCCTGTGTGGCATGTGCTGTGTGACCTTCCTGCCACAGAAACTCAGCTGTACGTAAAAACAAGCGTGTCCGCATTTCCCAACGTACAACATTTGCCCATTGATTTATTAACAAGGGTAAATCACGGTATGATTGGATCCAGTCACGGTAAGTATTCCAGATTATTGTTTCTGATGTAGGACGAACAATTAATTCTTCTTCGAGTTTTGCAGTTTCATCTACAATAACTCCACCACCATTTGGATCGTTTTTCAAGCGATAATGTGTAACAACGGCACACTCTTTGGCAAAACCTTCAACATGGCTCGCTTCTTTACTAAAAAAAGATTTAGGAATAAATAGTGGAAAATAGGCATTTTCGTGACCCGTATCTTTAAACATTTTGTCGAGAGCATGTTGCATATTTTCCCAAATAGCATAGCCATAGGGTTTTATGACCATACAACCCCTGACAGCAGAATTTTCTGCAAGACCAGCTTTTGTTACCAGATCGTTATACCATTGCGAATAATTGTCTTCCCGTGTAGTAAGTTCTTTTGCCATGAATTTTTGGTATAGTATTTGTATTTTTTCGGATGTAAATAAAACGCAAAATTAATAAAAAACCCTGCGGGGTTGAATCAAAATAAGAGGAGGAACCTAAAATGAAACGAATTAATCTTATTGCAGTAGCCATTGCGCTGATAGTCACTGCCTGCTCAACAAGCAATCAGGTGTATGACGATGTTTATTATTCACGAAAAGACAAACAATCTACAGGGAAGACTAGTGATCAGATGGTAGCTACGGAACAAACCCAAACAACTGCAGCTGTCACAGGATCAAGTGAATATGATTACCAGGCATCCTATCAGGAAGGTGTAGCCACCAAAATCGGAACACAGGAAGTTAAACCATCTTATTCGACCACCGAAACCGTAACTGAAACTGATGGTACCGTTTATACAACAACTGAAACTTATTATGATTCAGAATATGAGCAAAGTTTCAAGAGATTTGACGATGACTATTCTGGCTTTGGCTATTATGACAGCTATTACACAGGATGTATGAGTCCAAGTCTTAGTTTGGGCTTTGGATATCCTTATGGGTACGGTATGTCATTTAATTATGGTTGGGGAAATTATTACGGTTATTCACCTTACGGCATGTATTATCCATACTACGATCCATGGTACAGCTATTATCCGGGAAGTTACTGGAGTGGATATAACAACGGTTATTATGATGGTTACTACGATGGTTATTATGGAAACAGTTACTATGCCGGTGGCGGCGGTTATTATTATGGGCCTCGTGCAAACTACAGTGGTTCAACTACATCGGCCAGAGGGAATAACAAGATAATGAGCGATAATAAATCAAGTAATCAGGTGATAGCAACAGGTCGTGGTGTTCGTCCAGGGGCAACAAGTAACGGAAGCACCATTGATAATTCATCGAATGTCAGCAAAAGAGGAACTTCCAATGCAATCCCTGAAGCAGTGAATGGTGCAACAACTATAAACCGCGCTCAGCGTCCGGCTGCAACTGAAACACGTCAGGATCCTGCGATAAAAAACAGTCGTCCGGCTACTCAAACCAAAGAGGCCAGACCGACAAGTAACCAAAAAATAAATGAATACCGCAACAAATATAACCGTCCGGCCAGCACAGGTAATTCTTCTTCCGGAACGCAGCGTTTAGACAGGCCAAAGACATACACCTCTCCTAGTGTTCGTCAGCCAAAATCAAGTTCAGAATATGTTCGTCCACAGAATGAACCAAACAACAGTACAACACCAAGACCAGCTGCTACTGAAAATAAAAACCGCTCCACTACTGTGAAATCACAGCCGGCACGAACAACTTCAACTGAAACACGGACTTCACCTTCGAGAAGTTCTTCAACTGAAAGTTACAGCAGTCCTTCGCGCAGTTCAAACTCGAACAGCAGTAGTCGTTCCACAAGCAGTCCTTCGTCAAGTAGCTCTTCGTCAAGTAGCTCTTCATCAAGTAGTTCTTCATCAAGTGGTTCATCCAGAGGACGTCGATAGAACGGATTGATTCTTCTGACTCATTATTTTTATTAAAATTGATTTAAAAAAGTTATTTGAACTTATAGTATCTTATTATGAAAAAGTTATTGACCTTCATACTGTTAGCAGCAATATTCGGGCTAACGCAGGCACAAAATGAAACAGATGTATTGCGCCTTTCACAAACATTTTATCAGGGAACAGCCCGCAGCATGGCTATGGGAGGTGCCTTTGGCGCTTTGGGAGCCGATTTTTCAACCTTAAGTACCAATCCGGCTGGTATTGGTCTCTACAGAACATCTGAGTTTACAATTTCACCTGAGATATTTTATAGCCAAACAGGATCGGATTACAATGGATTTTATGGACAAGATGACCGAACCAATTTTGATTTAAGTAATGTTGGTTTAATCGCAACCACCAAAGCTCCTGTGAAACCTGGCAGTTTGCTCAGGTACTATCAGTTTGGATTTGGAATGAACCGAACCAACACATACAACAATTCAACTTTCATCGTAGGTGATAATTATCAGCATTCAAAAGTTGATGTATACCTTGATGAACTTGGAAATACAGATCCTGCCTATATAGAAAATGATTTCCCGTTTGACATTTATCCGGCATGGTATGTGTATGTTATTGATACTGTTAGAGATCAGGATGGCTATTTATTGTACACAAGTCCTGTGCCACAGGGAGGTATCAGGCAACAGGAAAGCCAGACACTCAAAGGTTCAAACAATGAATGGCTGTTTGCCGTCGGAGCAAACCTGAATGATATGTTTTATGTGGGGGCCACACTCGGTTTACCCTATTCACGCTACTTTAAAACTTCCACTTTTACTGAATACGACAACGCCGATACGATTCCCGGGTTTGAAGACTGGAGTTATACTGAGTACCTCGAAACACGTGGTTGGGGCGTAAATCTCAAACTTGGTGTGATCGCTTGGCCTGTTGAATGGCTTCGTATAGGCGCAGCATTTCATACACCCACTTTGTATTATGGAATGCATGACACGTGGTACACTTCTACAGATGCGCGACTTGACGGTGTTTACAATCGAAAAGATTCTCCTCAGGGCAGCTATGAATATGATATCACTACCCCATTGCGTGCATTGGGAAGCGCAGCCATAATAATCGGAAAATCAGGAACTTTAAGTGTTGATTATGAATATGTTGACTATAGCACTGCCAAATTAGACGCGATTGATTATAACTTCTTTGATGAAAATAATGCAATCAAACAGACTTATTCTTCAGCGACAAACTTAAGATTTGGTACTGAGTGGCGTTACAGTAATTTCGCCTTCAGAGGTGGTTATTCAATCTACGGAAGTCCATATAACAACAACGCCAATGATGGTGCAACAAAAAGCTATTCGTTAGGGGTTGGTTATCAGGATGCCGGGTTTGGTTTGGATTTCGCTTATGTACATGCGAAGACAAATCAAGATTATTATCTATACTCATCAACTAATTACACGACAAACGCTGCAAATCAGTCCATTATCAGAAACAATTTCGTGATGACGGCCAGAATGAAATTCTAAAACATATTGAGATAACCAATTGGTAAAATATTATTTTTGACTCAATCTGTATCTACTGATAAGCGATTTATGCCAGCCTTCGCTTTCTGATGAATTCCTGATCTGTATTCATCTGGTTTTAATGACAAACAAAGGTTGTAGTATTCTACAGCCTTTTTTTTCTGGTTGGTGACTTCATATATTTCACCAATTTTCAAAGCTGAATTGGCTGCGTAATACAACTTTGAATTCATACCTGAATCGATGACTTTCATGTAGTTTAAAACCGCTTCATCATATTTTTTCAGTTCATGGAAGATCCTTCCCTTCCGATAATAGTATTCCAACCTGACGATAGGATCAGAATGATTTCTCAAACTTTCGGCAAGGTTTAAAACATTCAGTGCATCTGAATAATAACCGCCATCAAACAAAAGGCGTGATTTTAACAAATCCGGATTTGGTTTATTCTTCCCTCCTGCTTCCAGAACTGATTGCTTATCCGCTTCCACTTGTCCTGATGTTTGTTTTGGAACTTGTGATATCCATTCCTGATAATTTAATGAATCGCCCTCCAGTAAGGCTATCCATGCCAATTTTCTGATTGCGTCCTGCCTGTAATTCAAACCCTTGAATGAAAGAATAAAATTGGTGTAGAGACTTTTCGCATTCAAATCCAGTTTTCTAAGCCTTGTCTCCGCTTCCAGATAATTGAGATAATAAAACGGATAATAGTTTAGTTCATTTGGTCTTTCTGACAATGTTTTTAAGGCAGCATCGTTGTTACCCGTCCTCATTTCGATGGTTGCTTTCAAAAATACCAGGAGTAAATTGCTTGTATCTGATGAATTCAAATTATTCAACAACATTAGGGTATTATCTGGCTCAGCCAATAGATTTAGTTCAGCAAAACCTAGAAAAAACAGGGCTTCTTCCTTCAAATATTTATATTCATCGTGTTTTTCGCACTCGGTCAACACATGCTTCATTTCATCAATACCCTGATTTACAGAACCATTCATTGAAGCGAGTCTCACGATCCATTGGTAATCCTCCGGAATACTTCCAACCAAAGCATGCAACAGTCCGAGTAATAATTTATTTGGAAGAAAATCAGGATATTTCTTCTCATTTTCTTCAAGCTGCAAAAAAGCCCTTCTCAATTCAAAGGCAGCGGTATAGTACTCTCCAAACTTCATCCGGGCAAACGCCCATTGCAGGTTTATCGTTGCTTGTGACCAAAGGTACATAGGTTCTTCACAGGCATGTTCACGTATAATCGTCAATCTTTTGTCTTTATTTCTCTCCAGCTGACGAAACTGTTGTTCATCTTCAGCAATGAAGATTTTAAAAAAATCGATATAGTTTTCGAGAACAACCGGCATCAGGTTTTCTGCATTCGCACTTTTTTCTTTGGTAAGAATAGCTTCTCCTTTTTCAAAACGCAATGAAATAATGCTTTGATAGGCATCATTACAACCCTTGTTGAAGTCAAATTGTTGTGAAGACAATCCGATGGAAGTAAATAAAAATATTACTGATAGAATGAATTGACGGATCATAGGGTAAAAATACAAAAAGGGAGCATCGAATGACACTCCCTTTTCCATAAATAAAATACAATACTTTATGCGTATAATGCAGCGATTTCCTGATCGACAAGAATACGTCCGCAATATTCACAAACAATAACTTTTTTATGTACACGTATATCCAACTGGTGCTGTGGTGGTATTTTGTTGAAACAACCACCGCAGGCATCGCGCTCAATCTGCACTACAGCTAGTCCATTACGGGCATTTTTACGGATTCTTTTATATGCAATAACCAAACGATCCTCGATCATTTCTTCGCTTTTCTTTGACTTCAACATCAAATCCTGCTCATCTTTCTCGGTTTCTTCGATAATTGATTGTAATTCTGATTTCTTGAGATCAAGATCGGCACTTCTTTCGGTCAATTTTGCCTTTGCAGAATCAATTTGCAATCCAATTTCGTCAAGAGAAATAGTGAATTCGCGAATTCTCTTTTCACATAATTGAATCTCAAGATTTTGAAATTCAATTTCTTTTGACAATGAATCATATTCACGGTTATTGCGAACATTTTTATGTTGTTCTTCATATTTTGCAATCAAGGTGCGACTATCTTTAATCCCCTGCTTCTTCTCGTTCACAGAATTGTTTAAAACGATAACTTCATTCTCAAACTTCTCAATTCTTGTTTCCAATCCGGCAATTTCATCTTCAAGATCTTGCACTTCAAGAGGCAATTCACCTCTGATAATTCTTATTCTATCAATCTGTGAATCAATTTGTTGAAGCGTATATAACGCAACCAGTTTTTGCTCAACACTTACTTCATGCTGGTCGTCGTGATGCACATGACTCAACTTTTTTTCTACCTCAGTTTTTTTCTCCGTTGCCATACAAATAATTACTTATTTATTAAAATAACACACTGCATTGGTATTTACTTCCGAATTCAGGACTGCAAAGGTAGGGAATTTTTTTCGAATCAATTCAACTATCAATTCTTTTGTAAATTGTTCGGTTTCAAAATGCCCGGCATCTATCAATAACATGCTTCCATCAACCTCAAAAAAATCATGGTATTTTATATCAGCAGTTACAAAAGCATCTACTTTGGCAGCTTTTGCATTTTGAATCAGGAATGCGCCTGATCCACCGCACACTGCTATTTTCTTGATTTTTTTCCCTGTAAAGGATGTATGTCTCAGGGTTTCAGTCCCGAAAATCTCCTTCACAAACGCAAGAAACTGTAATTCAGTTAATTCATCCGGAAGCATCCCCAAAAAACCTGCACCGGCATTTTGAAAATGATTTTCAAGAGGATAAATATCATAGGCAACCTCTTCATAAGGATGAGCAGAAACCAGCGCCTGCACAACTTTATGCACATGATAATCAGGGACAATCATTTCAATACGTGTTTCCGGTTCTTCATGCAGGTTGTGTTTTTGTCCTACAAAAGGTGATGCCATATTATTTGCCAGAAATGTTCCAACACCTTTCATGTTGAAACTACATTCTTCATAATTGCCAATATGACCAGCACCTGCATCAGTCATGGCTTTTCTAATATTACCAGCAAATGAATCCGGACAGAAAGTAATTATCTTTTTCAACATTCCTTCTCTGGCTTGCAGAATAGAGGTGGATTCTAATTTCATTTTCTCAGCAATCTTGAAATTTACTCCAAGATTACTGTTGTCAAGATTGGTATGCATCGCTGCAATAGCGATATTATTTGAAATAGCTTGGATTACAATACGTTCAACCGGACCTTTCGGAACAATTTTCTTCAATCCCTTAAAAATTATCGGATGATGTGAAATGATTAGCGCACAATCCATTTGAATCGCTTCTGTTATTACTTCTTCAGTTACATCAATGCAAACAAGAACTTTTGACACGATATTCTCCTCATCGCCAATTAGTAAGCCACAATTGTCATATGATTCCTGCAACGAAATCGGTGCAATTTGCTGAATAGACTGCAATATATCCTTAATTTTAATCTCCATAATTTCAGAGGTCAGATTAATTAATTGTTATTAATTTCATTAAACTTCAGATTTAAAACCTGATAATATATCCGAAAATCATCACTTTTCATTTAACTGAATATCAATATAAGCATGATAATCAAAAGTATAAAGGGATCATTTAGATGCAAAAATACAACATATTAACAGCAAACCATTTGCGAAAATGGTAACCATAGTTGCATAAATCCGTATGAGCATTTCATTAAGGTGCTTTGAAAAAAATATTCGTTATCTTTATCGATCAAATGTATTAGTGGATGAAAGTTTTATTGTTGCCTTTTGCGTTTATCTACAAACTGATACTCTTGTTCAGACATTTGTTATTTGATTTAAAAATCAAACAAAGTGTGAAGTTTAAGGAACCTGTTATTTGTGTAGGTAATCTATCTTTTGGAGGAACCGGAAAAACACCTCATATAGAATATCTTACCCGATTACTGAAGGATAATTACAAAGTTGCCATATTAAGCCGGGGTTATCTTCGAAAGACCAAAGGATTCATTCTTGCTGAAAATAATCCAAGTTTTGAGACTATTGGAGATGAGCCAAGACAGTACCTGAACAAATTTAAAAATGTAATTGTTGCGGTTGATGAAAAACGGGTGAGGGGAATAAAGAATCTGCTGAAACTTACACCAAAACCAGAAGTTATTTTGCTTGATGATGCATTCCAACACCGCGCAGTATCTGCAGGATTAAATATTTTACTTACTGATTATCACCTTCTTTACCCAAATGATCACCTGTTTCCTGCAGGAAAATTACGTGATATAAAATCTGCCGCCCATCGTGCCGATATAATTATTGTTACTAAAACTCCAAAAGTATTTTCCCCTTTCATTCAAAGACAGTTGAAATCAATTATTAATCCACTTTCACACCAGAAACTTTATTTCTCCTATCTTACTTACGGCGCTTTTACCCCTGTTAAAACAACGCAAAATGTTACAATACCACGCTCTATAGGAACAATTTTACTGTTCTGTGGAATAGCGAATCCTTATCCATTACAGGAATATTTGCAAACAAAATGCAATGAATTGGTCCTTATCAGTTTTCCTGACCATCATAATTTTACTGAAAAAGACATCCAATCAGTTATAAAACAATATGATAACATTTTTGGAAAGAATAAAATGATTATTACAACAGAGAAAGACGCCATGCGATTGATAGATTCTCCATATCTTAGCAAGTTCGAAGGAATACCTTTCTTTTATATTCCTGTTACGGTTAAATTCCATTTGGAAGAAGTTTCAAATTTTGACAAAGAAATTGTAGATTATGTTAGAAAAAATCACGCAGACAACTGATTACATTCAAAAAAGAGTATCATGGCAACCAGAAGCCGGTATTATTCTGGGAACAGGATTAGGTGAACTTGCAAATGAAATTGACATCGAAATTGCCATCCCATACATTGAGATTCCAAACTTTCCGGTTTCAACCGTTCACGGCCATCAGGGAAGATTGATTTTTGGCACCCTTAGTGGAAGAAAAATAGTGGCTATGCAGGGGCGTTTTCATTATTATGAAGGCTATTCCATGCAGGAGGTTACATTTCCGATAAGGGTAATGAAAATGCTTGGAATTAAACTTTTAATTGTTTCCAATGCCAGTGGTGGACTGAATGCTGATTTTGCGGTTGGTGATCTGATGCTTATCAGTGATCATATCAATCTTATGCCCAATCCATTGATCGGACGAAATGATGACCGTTTAGGACCTCGTTTTCCGGATATGAGTAAATCGTATGATGCTGACATTCTTGATCTTGCCAGAATAGTTGCAGAGAAAAATGGGATCAAAGTACATACCGGCGTTTACGCAGCCGTTACCGGGCCAACATTTGAAACACCTTCAGAATACTTTTATATTCATACAATTGGTGCTGATGCAGTTGGTATGTCAACGGTTCCAGAAGTAATTGTCGCACGCCATAGTAAGCTCAAAGTGTTTGCAGTTTCGGTTATTTCAGATTTAGGTGTGAAGGGAAAAATCGTAGAGGTTTCGCATGAAGAAGTCATTGATGCTGCTGCTGCTGCCCAACCTAAGATGACAAAAATGATCAAGGAATTATTAAAAGAGGATATCATCTAAGTTGTTTTTGTAGACTAACCATATAAAGATGACGACCCAACGCTCAAAAATATATTTCGCTTCTGATTTTCATTTGGGTGTACCCGATCATGACAGTAGTCTTAACCGCGAAAAAAAACTTGTTCGATGGCTAGATATTATCAAACAAGATGCCTCAGAAATATTTTTGATGGGTGATGTTTTTGATTTTTGGTTTGAATACGCAACAGTAATTCCAAAAGGTTATGTACGATTATTGGGGAAAATTGCTGAAATCGCTGACAGCGGAATTCCTGTCCATGTTTTCAGAGGAAACCATGATGTTTGGGCATTTAACTATTTAAACAAAGAACTGGGTGTTCAGCTTCATCGCGATCCAATAATCAGGAGTTTTGGCGGTAAAATATTTTTCCTTGCCCATGGTGATGGTCTGGGGCCAGGCGATACAGGTTATAAAATCTTAAAAAAAGTATTTGAATTAAAACTTAACCAATTCCTATTTAAGTGGTTACATCCGGATTTAGGGACAAGAATGGGATTGTATTTTTCGAGAAAAAGCAGAATTGCCAATATTGCACGTGAACACAAAAACGATTTTAAGTTTATTGTTGAAGAGGAGATGCTTTATAAATTTTGCCTTCAAACAGTTGAGAAACAAAAAGACATTGATTATCTGATCTTTGGCCACAGGCATGTTCCACTTATTTACCTATTAAATGAAAAGGCCAGAATGGTGATTTTAGGTGATTGGGTAACCAACTTCACATATGCTGTGTTTGATGGTAAGAAACTTGATTTGCATTACTTTGAAAAAGACCAGAGCAAAATTAATCTAGAGAGTGACCAGATTGCGCAATAGATTAAGCAATAAAAATTCATTAGATCAATCTATTCAAGTTTCTAGAGATTAAACAGACTTCATTTTATACTTAATCGAATCACTAAATTAAATATACTTTTTTAAGCAAACTTGATTACCAGTTCTACCAACCGACTGGCATAACCCATCTCATTATCGTACCACGCGACTACTTTGACCAATTTGTTTTTCTCACCTAAAACAGCTGTCAATCCGGCATCAAAAACCGCAGAATGAGTATTTCCAATGATGTCAGCTGAGACAATCGGGTCTTCAGTATATTGTAAAATTCCTTTCAACGAAGTTTGTGATGCCAGTTTGAAAGCCGCATTGATCGATTCCACACTCGCTGATTTTGCAAGTGTACAGGTTAAATCAGTAAGCGAACCATCAGGTACAGGCACCCGGATTCCAGCACCACCAAGATTTCCTTTTAGATGTGGGAAAATTCGTGTGGCCGCTTTCGCAGCCCCTGTTGTGGTTGGAACAATTGAATAAGCTGCAGCTCTGCCCCGCCGCCAATCGGCATGCGGGCCATCAACAAGATTCTGGTCTTTCGTATAAGAGTGAACCGTCGTGATGAATCCTTTCTCAACACCCCAATTCTCATCCAGAATTTTTATCAATGGGGCAACATTGTTAGTGGTACAGGAAGCATTTGATATTATAACATCCTTACGATCAATAAGATGATCATTAACACCCAATACAATATACTTCACTTCTTCATGTTCTTCCTTCGCTGGTGCTGAGATTATTACCTTTCTCGCCCCTGAATTACGGACATGTTTCAACGCATCCACTGGAGCGACAAATTGTCCGGTTGACTCAATTATTATATCGATATTATACTCCTTCCACGGAAGATTTGCAGGATCAGGCTCGTTTAAAACAATGATTTTTTGGCTATTTATTATCAAAGAATCATCCTTAACAAATATCTCACCTCGAAATCCCCCATGGACAGAATCATATTTAAAAAGATGTGCCAGATTATCGATACGCGCCAGATCGTTTATCGCAATCACTTCGATATCATCACATTTCAACAACTGTCGCAAAGTAATTCTTCCTATTCGACCGAAACCATTAATAGCTACCCGTATTTTTTTCATAATCCTGACCTTTTCCAAACAAAGGTAAAAGTTTCGTTGAAACTTCGATTTTAAGTTTCGATACAACTCATCCAATTTAGCATTTTTTGTGAATTAGAAACACATTTATTCTGTATTTTTATCCTCAAATTATTATCAAAATAAACGTTATGGACAAAATAAAATCATACATCGAGGCGAACAAGGACCGCTTCATGGAAGAATTATTCGGTTTAATCCGGATTCCTTCTGTAAGTTCAATCGCTGATCATAAACCGGATATGCTTAAAGCAGCCGAATACTGGAAACAGAGCATATTAGATGCAGGAGCGGACACAGCTGTAATAATGCCTACCAAAGGGAATCCTGTTGTTTTTGGCGAAAAAATTATCGATCAGAAGTTGCCTACTATACTCGTTTACGCGCACTATGATGTGATGCCTGTCGATCCAATCGAATTGTGGACTTCACCACCTTTTGAACCCGAAATCCGTGATGGGAAGATTTATGCCCGTGGTGCTGATGATGACAAAGGACAAGGCTTTATGCACGCAAAAGCTTTCGAGAGCATGGTGAAAACCAATAATTTACCGTGCAATGTAAAATTCATGATTGAAGGTGAGGAAGAAATCGGATCTGTGAATCTTGCAGCATGGTGCAATGAGAATAAAGAAATGCTGAAAGCTGATATCATTCTGGTATCTGATACAAGCTGGCTACGGGCTGATCTTCCTTCTATTACAACTGGATTGCGTGGACTTGCTTATTGGCAGGTGGAAGTAACAGGAGCAAACAGAGACCTGCATTCAGGATTATTTGGCGGAGCAGTTGCGAATCCAATTATTACCCTTGCAGAAATGATTACATCTATGCTAGACAAAAATAACCATATAACGATTCCCGGATTTTACGATGATGTACTTGAAGCAACTCCTGCCGAAAGGGAATTATTGAATAGAGCACCCTTTAGTGCTGAAAGATATAAAGAAGCGATCGGAGTGGAAGAATTGCGCGGTGAGGTTGGCTACACAACTACAGAACATACTGGAATCAGACCAACATTTGATGTGTGTGGTATCTGGGGTGGTTATGCAGGTGAAGGCGCCAAAACTGTTCTGCCTTCCAAAGCATTCGCTAAAATTTCATGTCGTTTGGTTCCAAATCAGGAACATGAAAAAATTGCAGTAATGTTTAAGAATCATTTTGAAAAAATTGCTCCCAAATCCGTAAAAGTAAAGGTGGAGCATTTGCATGGTGGCCAGGCTTACGTTTGCCCGATTGAGTTGCCGGCATACAAAGCAGCAGAGAAAGCGTATTTGCAAGTACTTGGCAAACAACCGCTTCCAATGCGCAGTGGAGGAAGTATTCCGATCATTTCAGCATTTGAAGAAATCCTTGGAATAAAATCAGTATTAATGGGTTTTGGCCTTGAGTCTGACGCTATCCATTCTCCAAATGAAAATTATCCTGTTGATCATTTTTATAAAGGGATCGAAACCATTACCTGGTTTTATCACCATTTCAGTAAGATGAGTTGAGTGTAAAAGGAAAGGTAAATTGTAAAATGCAAAGTTCAAATAGCAAATTGCAAAACTGAAAGCCTGGACAAGTAATTCAATATCGTAAAAGTAAGCTTTGACGAAATTAAATCGTTTGCTCCACCCAATTGCAATTTGCTATTTGTTTTTAACTTTTGAATTCTATCTTACGGTATCGAAAATGCTGAAACGCCTGATTTATAATTAGAAACCCCCGTTTCGAGGAATTTCACGAATTCATCAACATTAAGATTATAAGCTCTGGGCTGAGTCAAAACCTGTCCGTCATGGCCCATCAGAACATAAAAAGGCTGTGCGTTCACATTGAATTTTGTGATCTGGAAATCGGCAAATTTCTTGCCGATGGTTTTCTTTACTTTTTTGTCATAGGTCGATGTAATCCATTCATTTTCTGGTAATTCAGTCTTATCATCCACATACAAAGCAACCACAACATACTTGTCATTGAGCAACTGAAGCACTTTAGGATCACTCCATACATTGGCTTCCATCTCTCGGCAGTTTACACAACCGTGTCCTGTAAAATCAATAAAAAGTGGTTTATTTTGTGCTTTTGCACATGCAAGTGCCTGATCGTAGTCAAAAAAACCTTGTAATCCGTGAGGAAGATGCAGTTTCTCATGAAACTTAGGTGTTTCACATAACTCTGATGGTATTGTGGCATTTCCTGATGACAATCGCGCATTGTTGCGCACCAGGGCATTAAGGTCAAAATCATGTGTATGCATAGGCGGTGTATAACCTGAAATGGCTTTTAAAGGTGCACCAAACATGCCGGGGACAAGATAAATAACAAAACTGAAGGTAATGATTGAGAGTATAAGTCTGGGAACACTTAAATGCTTTACATCCGAATCGTGTGCAAATTTAATTTTACCGAGCAGATACAAACCAAGCAGGAAAAAGATTACGATCCAAAAAGCAAGATAAACTTCGCGATCCAGAATTCCCCAATGATAGGTTTGATCAGCCACACTGAGAAACTTCAAACCAAGCGCCAATTCAAGAAATCCCAACACAACTTTTACCGAATTCAGCCAGCCACCCGATTTTGGCAGTCCGCTCAACCAGGATGGGAAAAACGCAAATAATGTGAATGGCAAGGCAAAGGCAAGAGAAAAGCCAAACATTCCGATAATTGGTTTCAGTACCTGACCACCAGCCGACTCCACCAAAATAGTTCCCACAATTGGACCTGTGCAGCTGAATGAAACCAATACCAATGTTAGAGCCATAAATACTGTTCCGACAAAACCACCTTTATCTGCTTTCTGGTCGGAAGTATTTACGAGCCAATGCGGCATTGTAATCTCGAACATTCCAAAAAATGAAGCGGCAAAAACGATGAAAATTACGAAAAACAAGAGATTTGGAATCCAATGTGTACTCAGCCAGTTGGCTATATCCGGACCAGCCACCACGGCCAGAATTGACCCGATAAGTGTATAAATGGCAATAATTGAAATGCCATACACGACGGCTTTCAACTTGCCTTTCATTTTACTCTCCTTGTCATTCATGAAAAATGAAACGGTCATTGGAATCATTGGAAAAACACAAGGTGTAAGAATTGCTGCAAGACCACCTAAAAACGCCAGAAAGAAAAAGCCCCACAATGAAGCCTTTTTCCCGGTTATATCAGTTTCCTGGTTGTTTACAATCTGCTTTTCAACAGATTCCAGAGGTTTAACGACAGCATTATCCATCTCATTTACAGAAGTTTCTGAAGATGCAACTTTGCTTTCAATCCCAATAGTAAAAGAAAATTCCAGTTCTGCAGGTGGTAAACATTTTGTATCATCACAACTCATAAACTCAACAACACCTTTCACTACTTCGGTATTCCCAGACAATAGTTTTACCCGTTGTTTGAAAATAGCTTGTTTAGCGAAGTACTTCAACTTCATTTCAAAATTCGGATCGAATTCTTCGATTGATTCTGATTCTGTTACTTTACCAATTAGCTCAACTCCCTTATTTTCAGTAAATTTGAAAGTAGTTGCAGGAGGTGCCATCGGAATATCCTGTGAGTATAAATGCCATTTGGGTTCGATCGCAGCCGTAAAAACCAGATCATATTCCTTTTCAGATATTTTCTCAGCAGCATATTTCCAGGTAACTGGTTCAAGGATTTGAGCAAATCCTATATTGCTAATTATCAGCGTGTAAATTAAAAATAAAACCAATCGGATTTTTTTCATAGACCAAATTTTAGTGCAAAAGTATCAATTATTTTACAATATCAGGCGCCAAATGAACGGGACGCAATAAATCAATATTACATTGAAATTCAATTATATAGAGTAGCATCGATTCATCATATCCCCTACTCCGGAGAAATTTTATGAATTTTTAAAACTTGATTCGTATTACTGGTAATTTTATAATTATCTGAAATTCTATAACCAATAATCCAAACAATACCATCATTCTTGTCACATAACAACCAACAGTCTTCCTTTTCATGTTTGGTTAAATGATGGTTAATGAAATAATCACTGATAAGCTGTGAACCGCGCATCCCAAAAGGCACGAACCGATCAGATTCTTTCCATTTACGAAGATGAAGCGGGAATTGCAGAAGGTCAAAATCTAATAAAGCAATTTCTGGAAGCTTCAGAATTTCAAAACCCGGATCAAATTTTTCAATTGAAAACCGTAATGAAACTGGAAATGAAATATCCTTATCATTTTCATTTACAACAAATTGGGATTCAAAATCATTCTTCACGACTGCTGCAATTTCAATCACATCTCTGTTAATGGTTAAACGATGACTTTTTGAATAAAAAATCTTTCCCGGCTCAGATCTTAAGGCAATGGATATAGCATCAATTTGTTGTCTTTTAAAACCATAAGGTGCAATACATTCAAACAAGAATGCTTCGGAAGAATGAATTGCGAGTATCTTTTCTTTACGGATTGTCACAAATTCATTTTGGGTTTGAATTAAATCTTTGGTCATACCCGAAACCAATTCATCATATAAATTCTCATTACCAGATAAATATTTCAGGCTTTGAAGGATTCCTGTTTTTGACCCATCAACCAACTGATATAATTGTGGTAAAAGTCTGTTTCGGATATTATTACGGAGATAGTCATTCTTTGCATTTGAACTGTCTGTGCGGAAAGACAAGTTGTTTTCGTGAGCATATTGTTCAATTTCAACACGTTGCATAGTTAATAAAGGACGAATGTAATTACCATTTTTCGCCAACATTCCGCTTAACCCATGGATGCCAGAGCCACGAAAGAGATTAATAAAAAAAGTTTCAATCTGATCATCGGCATGATGCGCCAATGCAATGTATTTATACTCAATTTGCATGACTAACTCCTGAAACCAGGTAAAACGTAATTCTCTGGCGGCCATCTGAACAGAGATTTTATTTTTTAATGCATAATCCTTTGTTTCAAAATGCTTTACATAAATCGGAACCTGCATTTCCTCCGCAAACTTTCGCACAAATGACTCATCTCCATCTGATTCACAACCTCGCAATTTAAAATTGCAATGCGCTAATCCGATTGAATAACCCGCTTTGAATAACAGATGTGACAAAACGACAGAATCAGCACCACCACTTATTCCGACAAGGATTTTACAGTTCTTGTCTGAGTCAGTCAACCGATCAATTTGCTTTAGAAAATCTTCCTTCATAGGGTAAAATTACGCATTCGGTAAATTGTCGGAATTATAAAAACGAAAAATCCTGTCTTTTGGACAGGATTTTTCATACATTTTATAAAAAATATTTATTCAATCGTCCAGGTGCTTCCGCTGTTAAGCATATCGTCAACTGTTTTTATTTTCGAATATTCTTTTTCATGGGCGATGGTTGCGTCCATTGCCTGATCGAATGTTTCAAACTCAATCGCGCGAATCACGCCAAGTGCAACAGGAAATTCAGGTGGCATCATCCTTGAAATCATTACATGCACACCAGGATCTGTTTCATTTTTATCGTGAACCAGAATATCCTTTTCGGTTATCCCGTTTTCACCAATTTTTGCAACTTCCAGATGGGTACCACGCAAAACGATTCCTTTGTCCTTGTTCGATCCGAATATTAATGGTTTTCCATGTTCGATAAACAACTGATTTTCATCTTTTGACTCGCGTGAAGTAATTAGTTCGTGTGCTTTATTCGAGAAAATGACACAATTCTGCAGCACTTCAACAACAGAGGTTCCTTTGTGTTTTGCTGCTTCAATAAATATTGAAGTCATGTGTTTCGGATTGGTATCAAGTGTGCGGGCAAAGAAGTTCCCCTGAGCACCGATCACCAATTCACCAGGATTAAAAGGACGTTCGAAAGAGCCTTGTGGACTGGTTTTCGTTTTTGTACCTTTAGGTGTTGTTGGAGAAAACTGACCTTTGGTTAAACCGTAAATCTTATTGTTGAACAAAAGGATATTTATATCAATATTACGACGCACGGTGTGAATGAAATGATTTCCACCGATTGCCATACTGTCGCCATCACCCGTGATCATCCACACACTGAGTTTTGGATTTGACAGTTTCACACCTGTTGCCAGTGCAGCAGCTCTGCCATGAATACTATGAAAACCATAGGTATTCATATAGTACGGGAAGCGCGATGAGCATCCAATACCTGAAACAACAACAAAATCTTCCTTACGGACACCTAAGTTCGGGAACACATTTTCGACCGAATGAAGTATGGCATGATCGCCACAACCAGGACACCATTTCACCATCTGGTCACTGCTGAAATCTTCTTTTGTAAGATTAAGCTGCTGGGTTTCTATAATTTGATTTTCCATAGTTTAGTGGTTTAAAAGGGTGTTAAACTTCTCTTCAAGTTCAGCAACCATAAATGGTAATCCCTGAATCTTATTGTATTGATCGTATTTATACTGAGGGAAACTCATTCTCAAATACTTAACAAACTGACCATTGTTTATTTCACAAACAACGATTTTCTTGCTTTTTGAAAAAACAGTTTCAGTATTTTTTGGCAATGGCATGATATGTCTGAAATGAGCCAGACTAATTGATTTTCCCTGTTTCTGCATTTTTTCGACCACCGTGCGCATTACACCATACGTACCGCCCCAACTGACAACCAATAATTCAGCATCCTCACTTCCGTAAACTAGCTGTTCAGGAATATAATTTGCAACACGGTTCACTTTTTCCTCACGCAAGAAAGTCATTCTTTGGTGGTTCATAGGATCATGTGAAACATTTCCTGAACCGTCTTCCTTTTCCAAACCACCAATCCTGTGACGCAATCCATCTGTTCCGGGAATTGCCCAAAAGCGATTCAATTTTTCGGGATCACGACGATAAGGTTTGTAATTAGGGTCATTGGCCTTGACAAGTGGAGGTATAATTTCAGGCAAATCGGCAACACGCGGGATTTTGAACACTTCAGAACCATTGGCCAATGAACCGTCCGTCAAAAGTATGGTAGGTGTCATATGTTCCAGACTCAATTTTGCTGCTTCATAGGCACTATAGAAACAATCTACAGAACTTTGGGCGGCGATAACAATAACCGGAGCATCACCATTACGGCCAAAAAGTGCTTGCAGAAGGTCGCTTTGTTCAGATTTTGTCGGCAAACCTGTTGAAGGACCGCCACGTTGAACATCAACAATAACCAATGGGAGTTCTGTCATAACTGCCAGACCAATTGCCTCACTTTTCAATGAAAGACCAGGTCCGCTGGTAGTTGTAATAGCCAAAGAGCCGGTGAAACTTGCTCCGATCGCTGAAACAATACCTGCAATTTCGTCTTCAGCCTGAAAAGCTTTGACTGACAAATCTTTGTGTTTGGCAAGTTCCTGAAGAATTTCTGTTGCAGGCGTAATGGGATATGAACCTAAAAACAATTCTCTTCCTGAACGTTCGGAGGCAGCGATTAATCCCCAGGCAGTTGCAACATTACCGGTGATATTACGATATTTACCTTTTTCAAGTGGTGCTGGCTCAACCTTAAAAGTTGAACCCAAAACCTCAAGTGTATCAGCATAATTGAATCCAGCAGCCAGAACCATTTTGTTCGCTTCAACAACCAATGGATTTGCTTTGAATTTTGATTCAAAGTACTTGCTTACTAAGTCTATCTCTCTGTTAAACATATACATAATGATTCCCAAAGCAAACATATTCTTGCTTTTGAGCACCGATTTATTATCCAGATTCAGACTTATAACAGCTTCTTTTGTCAGGTTGGAAATGGGAGCCTTAATAAGGTTATAACCATCCAGACTACCATCTGCAGTAGGGTCTGCTGCATAACCAGCTTTTTCGAAACCCTTTTCAGTGAAGGCATCAATATCCAGAATGATAATTGCTCCTTGCTTTATCCATTTCATATTTGCTTTTAATGAAGCCGGATTCATCGCAATCAATACATCAGCTAAATCGCCTGAAGTATAGACTGTTTTTCTCCCAAAATGGATCTGAAATCCGGAAACGCCGGCAACTGTGCCTTGCGGGGCGCGAATCTCAGCAGGATAATCAGGGAATGTTGCAAAATCGTTGCCAGCAAAGGCAGTTGAGTCGGAAAAAAGCGAACCGGTGAGTTGCATTCCATCACCCGAATCACCGGCAAATCGAACAACAACCTGCTCGAGCCCGACTATCTTACTTTTTTTAATTGTCATAAAAGATTTGTTAAGTAATGCAAAGTTATAAGTTTTCAGAGAGTAAGCTCTAATCCTAAAAAAACTATCTATCAAATCCATTGCCAAAACCTGAGATATAATATTTATATTTTACTGACATTCTGAAACTTAATCCCAAAAAACGCAAAATCTGATCAGTAATATAAAATGAATCTAAATACAGAATCAGTTAATAATCTGAGGAAGAATGACACTTAAAAGTCCTGATAAAACAAATACCCAAAGAAACCATATCAAAAACAATCTCATTCAATAAACATTGTAAATCAATAATATAAATAAAATAAAGGCATTATTCTATGAAATTTAATACCTGATAATTGTCTTAAATACCAATTTAGATTTGCTATAAATTATTCCTTTCGGTTATTTCAATAGAATCAATACGCTATATTTGCAGTGTAATTACAACAATTAAAATCGATTTATTATGGCTTACAAAATTTCTGATGATTGCACCGCTTGCGGTACCTGTATCGATGAGTGTCCGGTTGACGCTATTTCGGAAGGCGATATCTATGTTATTGACGCTGATATCTGCACCGATTGTGGCTCATGCGCTGATGTTTGCCCGGTTGAAGCAATCAGCCCTGAATAAGGTCAAACATTCAAAAACCTGAATGAAAAAGCCCGCTAATGCGGGCTTTTTTCGTCTGATCTTACTATGGTTGAACGATTCTTAATTATTTCCATACCTTTGTACTATAATTCAAAGCGCCCGATCGTTCATGGACAATTATTCCTATATTAACAGCACTGATCCGGAAGTTATCGAAGAACTTTACCGGAAATTTCAAACAGATCCTACTCAGGTCGAACCTGGCTGGAGGAGCTTCTTCGAAGGTTTCGATTTTGCCCAAAAACATTATCCTGCCAAAGTATCGTCATCTATCAAAACTTCAACCGAATTCAAGGTATTGAATCTCATTGACGATTACCGCAAGCGTGGTCATTTATTCACAACAACAAATCCTGTCAGAAAACGAAGAGCCTATAAACCTGGACTTGAACTTGAAAATTATGGATTAAAATCATCTGATCTTGATACAATTTTTGAGGCTGGCAGTGAAATTGGTCTTGGCAAAACTACACTTCGTGCTATCGTTCAGATGTTGGAAGAAACTTACCGCAGGTCATTGGGTGTCGAATATATGTACATCCGGAATACTGAGATTGTTGAATGGATGAAACAGAAAATGGAGCCGATCAGAAATACTCCGCATTATCCTGTTTCAGACAAAAAATATATACATCAGAAACTTCAACGTTCTGTTGGATTTGAGAAATTTTTACACAAAAAATTCCCCGGACAGAAACGTTTTTCACTGGAAGGCGCTGAATCACTGATTCCTGCAATGGATGCCATTTTGGAGAAAGGATCGGAGATTGGCGTGAAGGAATTTGTCATTGGCATGGCCCACCGTGGCCGGTTAAATGTACTTGTTAATATTTTGAGAAAGCCTTACACCGATATTTTCAGCGAATTTGAAGGCAAAGAATATGACGATGAAACAATTACAGGTGATGTTAAATACCATCTTGGTTTTACAAATGAACGCAAATCAACCAAAGGAAATCCGATAAAGCTTACGCTTGTTCCAAACCCCTCGCATCTGGAAGCTGTAGATCCGGTTGTTGCAGGTGTAGTTCGTGCTAAGATTGATTTGATTTATAAGGGTGATGCAAATAAAATCACACCCGTTTTAATACATGGAGATAGTTCGGTAGCCGGTCAGGGTATTATTTACGAGTTGTTGCAGATGTCGGAACTCAAAGGTTACAAAACCGGTGGCACAGTGCATGTCGTAATCAATAATCAGATCGGCTTCACAACTGATTATCTTGATGCGCGCTCGAGTATTTATTGCACAGATATTGCCAAGGTTACCCAATCGCCTGTTTTACACGTGAATGGCGATGATCCGGAAATGGTGGTTTATGCAGTTCAATTGGCCATGGAATTCAGGCAGAAATTTAATAAAGACATTTTTATCGATTTACTTTGCTACCGCAAATATGGCCACAATGAGGGGGATGAACCCCGGTTTACACAACCTATCTTATACAAAGTAATTGAAAATCATCCGAATCCAAAAGAGATTTACGAAAAACAATTACTCGAAAATGGCATCATGAGTCTGGCTGAACTGAATGCGCTTGAAGCAAAAAATAATGCCAAACTTGAAGAAAGTCTGATAGCCGCCAAAGACAGAAAAAAATCATCTATCACCAATTTCCTGGCCAGTACTTGGGAAGGAATACGAAAAGCAACGAAAGAAGATTTCGAATCAGGCAGTGACACCAAAGTCAGTATCGATCAGTTAAAAGATATCAGCACAAAAATCACAGCCCTTCCTTCCGATCTTCAATTCTTCCGTAAGACCGTTCGCCTGCAGGAGCAACGCTCCGAAATGGTCTTTAAAGATAATAAGCTCGACTGGGCTATGGGCGAATTGCTTGCCTATGGCACATTACTTTACGAAGGCTTTCCCGTGAGGTTGAGCGGACAGGATGTGGCACGAGGTACTTTTTCACACCGACACGCTGTTTTGCGTGTTGAAGATTCAGAAATGGAATATACACCTCTCAGCCATGTTTCTGATAATCAGGCCGATTTTAAAGTATTTAACTCTCCGCTTTCAGAATACGGAGTGCTGGGCTTTGAATATGGATATGCGCTTGCCTCTCCAAATTCATTGACAATCTGGGAAGCACAGTTTGGCGATTTTAACAATGGAGCTCAGATCATTTTTGACCAGTTCATAAGCAGTGCTGAAGACAAATGGAATGTAATGAATCACCTTGTTGTATTGCTTCCACATGGTTACGAAGGCCAGGGACCAGAACATTCCAGTGCACGTATTGAGCGCTTTCTCACCTTGTGTGCCGAAAACAATATGCAGGTAACAAACTGCACCACACCAGCCAATTTCTTCCATTTATTGAGAAGACAATTGAAAAGGCCGTTCAGGAAACCGTTAATAGTCTTCACTCCAAAAAGTCTGTTACGACATCCGAAATGCGTTTCCACACTCGAAGAATTGAGCGAAGGCCATTTTATGGAAGTCATTGATGATGCAAGTGCTCAGGCTGAAAAAATAAAAAAAGTGGTTTTCTGTTCAGGTAAGATCTATTACGATCTGCTTGATGAGAAAATTAAACTGAATAATGAAACAATCGCACTTGTGCGCATTGAGCAACTTCATCCCCTGCCACGTAAGCAGATGACTGAGATTGTAAAAAAATACAGTAATGCCAAATCACATCTCTGGGTTCAGGAAGAACCAATGAATATGGGACCATGGCACTATATTCATCATGAGTTCAAAGAAGTTGCCCTCAAAGTTGTCGCAAGACCTGCAAGCGGCAGTCCGGCAACAGGTTTATCGAAATTCCATGCGATCCGTCAACAAAAAATTGTTGAAAAGACATTCGAACAGTGTGATTGCATTTATCTTGACAAAGAATGCGGCATGTTATGTATTGGTAATAAATGGCGTTCATTCGAAAAAGAGCTGATCGATCTCAAGGTCGACCAGATCGACAGTAAATACCATACCGGAGTAAAACAATTGAAATAACTATACAAGATTCCATAACAATGACGATCGAAATAAAAGTTCCCAGTCCAGGTGAATCAATTACTGAAGTATTATTGGCCAGTTGGCTTGTTGAGAATAATTCTTATGTGGAACAAAATCAGGATATTGCTGAAATCGATTCCGACAAAGCAACACTAAGTGTTTCTGCGCCTGTTGCCGGAACAATTCATTTTACTGTCGAGGCAGGTGAAACAGTTGAAGTTGGTAAGGTGATCGCCTCGATCGAAGCAGGCGAAGGTGTAAAACCAGTTTCCAGTGACATCGGTATTCCTGCAACATCAGGAACTAAAACGTCTGAGCCTGAAAAAACAGATACTCAAAAGAAACAGGTTGCTGAAGAGCCAATAAACCTGACCAATCAGCTCCATACCAGTCCGTTGGCTCGTAAATTAATGGAAGCGGAAAATATTTCTGAGGCTGAATTGATGGCTTTTTTCAGTCATTTCCGATTGGGGACAAAAGACATTGCGTTTTTTAAAGACAATAGGAATACCGTTTCCAATACTTCAGGACAAAAACCGACAGACAATTTGGTTTCTGCCGCAAATCGTGGTTCTGACCGAAAAAAAATGACACCATTACGCAAGAAACTATCTGAAAGACTTGTTTCAGTTAAAAATGAAACTGCCATGCTCACCACATTCAATGAGGTGAATATGACACCCATAATGGAAATCCGAAAAAAATACAAGGATATTTTTAAAGAGAAACACAATGTGAATCTGGGTTTTATGTCATTCTTCACAAAAGCAGTAACAGAGGCGTTGCAGCTTTTCCCTCAGGTAAACTCGCAGATAGATGGTGATGAAATAGTTTCATATCAATACGCCGATATCAGTATTGCCGTATCTGGTCCAAAAGGCCTGGTTGTTCCGGTGATCCGGAATGCGGAAAGATTAAGTCTTGCCGAAATTGAACTTACGATAAAAGGACTAGCGGCAAAAGCCAGAGACAACAAACTGAGTCTGGACGAAATGACTGGTGGAACCTTCACAATTACAAACGGAGGCGTTTTTGGGTCCATGCTTTCAACCCCGATCATCAATCCCCCGCAATCAGCCATACTTGGCATGCATAATATCGTTGAACGACCAATTGCTGTGAATGGTAAAGTTGAAATTCATCCAATCATGTTCGTCGCATTAAGCTATGATCACCGTATTATCGATGGCCGGGAATCAGTTAGCTTTTTAGTAAAAGTGAAAGAAATGCTTGAAAACCCTGCAAAAATGCTTTTTGGATCAAAAGATCCTGTTGAGAAACTTTTAGAATTATAATATGAAACGTGAAGTTGATTTTTTAGTTATCGGGTCGGGTATTGCAGGTTTAAGCTATGCATTAAAGGTGGCTGATCATGGAAAAGTGCTGGTTGTGAGCAAGACTGAGATCAACGAAACTGCCACATGGTATGCACAGGGCGGTATAGCAGCAGTGATGTATAACCCTGATAACTACGAAAAACATATCGCTGACACGATGAAGGCTGGCAACTATCTTAATGATGAAAAAATCGTCAGGATTACCATCACCGAATCGACTGAGCGTGTGAAAGAACTGATTGAATGGGGAACCCAATTTGACATGGAAGCCTCAGGAAGATATGCACTCGCGCGGGAAGGTGGTCATTCAGAATTTCGTGTTTTGCATCATCAGGATAAAACCGGTGCTGAAATTCAAAGGGCGCTCGTTGAAAAAGTCTTCAAACACCCAAACATCGAGGTACTTGAAAATCATTTCACAATAGATATCATTACACAACACCATCTTGGTCGTATCGTGCGAAGTTCACACAGCGATATTCAGTGTTATGGTGCGTATATTTTAGATCCGGAAACAGGCAGCATCGATACTGTTCTGGCAAAAACAACCTTACTTGCTACCGGTGGTGCTGGTAATGTTTATCAAACGACCACCAATCCCACAATTGCTACCGGCGACGGAATAGCAATGGTATACAGGGCGAAAGGGATTGTTGACAATATGGAGTTTATTCAGTTTCATCCAACTTCCTTATACAATCCTAACCAGAAACCTTCTTTCCTGATTACCGAAGCCCTGCGTGGAGCCGGTGCAGTTTTGAAGGATTCTAAAGGAAAAGAATTCATGCAGAAATACGATTCACGGGGTTCATTGGCTCCGCGTGATATCGTGGCCCGAGCTATCGACAATGAAATGAAACTTTCGGGAAGTGATCATGTATACCTGGATGCCCGATCCATCTCAGAACATGAGATCATGAATCATTTCCCTACGATTTATGCCAAATGTTTAAGTTTGGGCATAAATATTTTAAAAGAAATGATTCCGGTTGTACCGGCAGCTCATTATATATGTGGTGGTGTAAAAACTGATGAACACGGACGTACAAGCATTCATAATTTATATGCTTCAGGAGAGGTAGCATCCACAGGATTGCATGGCGCTAATCGTCTGGCATCCAACTCACTGCTCGAATCCATTGTTTTTTCTCACCGTGCCAGTTTACATGCCATTGAAAATCTAAACAATATTGACTTCAACAATGAAATTCCTGACTGGAATGCAGAAGGAACCGTTCTAAATGAAGAAATGATTCTTATAACACAGTCGAGGAAAGAGTTACAGTCCATCATGAGCAATTATGTTGGTATAGTTCGCTCAGATATTCGCCTGAAAAGAGCCTTCGACCGTTTGAAAATCATAAGCGAAGAAACCGAAGAACTTTTTGACAGATCTGTTGTTTCTGTTGATATTTGTGAATTGCGTAATATGATTAAAGTAGCGCACCTGATCATCAAATTTGCTTCTCAAAGGCGCGAAAGTATCGGGTTGCATTATTCGATAAATTATCCGGCAAAGTAAGTTTGGAGTGAATATAAGTTGATGGGGCATTTCTGTTTCAGCATTCAGCTTTCTCATAAATAGATTGATGGGAAACTAACTATGAGATTATTTGAATT
>CAJBPB010000123.1 GCA_903957365.1 uncultured Bacteroidota bacterium | reverse complement strand
CGCTTCATGGGTTGTCGATAAAGTATGGAAAGTTGCGTACGATCTGGGTTATGACGAGGTTTTTGTAAATAATCCGGGTTCACCTGTTGATGATGATCATTTGCCTGTAAATGAAATAGCAAAAATCCCGATGATTGACATAATCCATCTTGACCGGAACAGCTCCAACGAAACCTTTTTTGAACACTGGCATACTGTAAACGATAACCTCGACAAGATAGATCCAGCTACTTTAGGAATGGTCGGAAATGTGTTGGTGCATGTGATTTACAACGAGTAATTAGTCCATAAAGTTGGGAATTTGATTCAGAATGTTCGGGTTCGAGGTTTCGATAAGATGAAAATCAGGAGTGTACTGAGGTACATGACTGATTTGAAGATCGGGAATAACGAAGAAATCGGACATTATGGACAAATTCTAATTATCCTTTCAACTGCCTGTTATACAACTGAATGGTATTCTCGATTCCAAAATACAATGCCTCACTGATGAGCGCATGACCAATGGAAACTTCCATTAATCCGGGAATATTTTTTGCAAAATAACTGAGATTATCCAGACTCAGATCATGACCGGCATTGATACCAATTCCTAGAGCGACAGCTGTTTCAGCGGCTCTAATATAAGGTTCAACTGCCATTTCCCTGTTATCAGGGTATATGCGGGCATAACTTTCGGTATAAAGTTCGATACGATCGGTTCCTGTTTCGGGTGCAAGTAAAATTATTTCCGGATCAGGATCAACAAAAATAGAAGTGCGGATTCCGGCCTTTTTAAAAATGGCAATGATCCTCTTTAATTCTTCCAGATGTGTTTTGATATCCCAGCCATGGTCGGAGGTGAGTTGCCCCGGTTTGTCGGGAACCAGAGTAACCTGATCGGCACCGTTACTGATTACCAGTTTGATAAATTGTTCGGTTGGATAACCCTCGATATTAAATTCTGTCTTTACAATTGGGCGAAGCAACTCCACATCACGGAAGGTAATATGGCGCTGGTCGGGGCGCGGATGCACCGTAATCCCCTGTGCACCATAGCGTTCACAATCGATGGCAAATTTTTGAACATCGGGCACATTGCCTCCTCTTGCGTTACGCAGGGTGGCTATTTTATTTATATTGACACTTAAATGAATCATGGTTTGTGATTTGATGTAAAAGTACTAATTTGCAGCTTTTATAAACAAAATCATTATTAAATGCGGGTTGTAATTCAACGTGTAACCCAGGCTTCTGTCGAGATTGATACGCTGGTTACTGCGTCTATCGATCAGGGAATGCTGGTATTGATTGGTATTGAAGAATCAGACAATCAGGAAGATATTGACTGGCTATGCGGAAAAATACTCCGTCTCCGGATATTTCCGGATGTTGACGAGGTGATGAATCTTTCAATCATTGATATTGGTGGTGAACTGCTTGTGGTGAGCCAGTTTACACTTCATGCCAGCACCAAAAAAGGAAACCGTCCGAGTTATATCAAAGCAGCCCGACCCGAAACGGCCATTCCTCTGTATGATAAGTTTGTCGAAACCCTTCGGAATCAATCCGGACTAACTATAAAAACCGGCAGTTTCGGGGCCATGATGAAAATCTCATTAATTAACAATGGTCCTGTCACCATTATCATCGATAGCAAAAACAGAGAGTAATTGATAAGGACAATAGTCTCTACTTTTCCAGTAACACTTTCAGATTTTGCAATCCCATTTCAAGGTCTTTACCCAGCATAGCATCGAAATCCATGAACAACAGCATCATATTCATCGGGTAGTTCATGTGACCATCGAAACCCCATTTAACAAGCGTTGTACTGTCACCAACAGCATTAAAAGTCATATAGGCCAGATCTTTCGCTTCAAAGGGTTCAATAAAACGTAATTCATAATCAATACGTTCACCCTCAGTAATTTTCGTGATTTCCTGTTCGCCTTTGCCAACATCATCCATTTCACTGTCCCATGCCGACACAAAACCAACTTCACCATCTGTTCCACGATACTCTTTTTTCATATTCGGATCGGCAGTGGCCCAAACACTATACAGATTTTGGTTTTTAAGGTATTTGGTAAATTCATATACCTCAGCTTTTGATTGATTGATTTCGACCTGACGCACCACTTTGTAATCCTTTTCGACAAACAGAGCAACTACCAGAAACAAGGCGATGATGGCTGCAATAATATACAGTGTGATTTTAATAATTTTCATTTTCAGAGATTTTTGGTTAAACAATCAGAATTTAAATTCAAATATGTGGCCGAAAATACAACAAGAAATAAAAAATTGCAAGCCAGGTTCAGGATGTAATAATTGGAAAAGGAAATCAGACAAACATATTCTCAAATAGAGTCCGACCATAAACTCGTTGTCTGGGCTAAAAAGTTTGCTGTCGAGGCATGCGACGAGCCAAAAAGCGGAGTTTACTTTCCGTTAATGTGATGCACTGAGCTAGCCAAAGTGAGCATTTTGGATCAGGCATAACGAAGAAGTCGGACTTCATAGACGACACTAATTAGTCTGACCATAAACTCGGTGTCTGGGCTAAAAAGTTTGCTGTCGAGGCATGCGAAGAGCCAAAAAGCGGAGTTTACTTTCCGTAAATGAGCATTTTTGGCTCAAGCATAACGATGAGAGCGGACTTTACAGACAGACACTTCTAATTAACCCAGATCTTATCTTCAGAACTACCATGACAACTATTGCAGGCGCCACTTGTAATTTTACTGTCCATAAATTTTTCGGTACCGGATGCACTCTGCACCGATGTATAAACCCCTCCCGAAAAACTAACCGGTTCAGTGGTATAAAAATTACCCAACGCATCCACCTCGACGGTGGCCATCAGGGTACCAGATCCATCCGGACCGCTGTAGATTTTTACTTTTCCGTTCGGTGCTGCAAATTGTTGATTCATTGTATAAACACTTCCGGCGACATTAAACCAACCTTCGCCATCACCTCCGCTTTGGTGGCAGTGCATGCAGTTTTCACCATTTTTGTGACTTTCACTTGAATTGTTTCTGCTAATGGTGGTTTCATTTTCTCCTTCTTTTTCACAAGAAATAAGTGTAAACAAAATAAAGCTGATTAATAATGCTGTCAGAGTTTTGATCTTCATTGTTTTACAGGGTTTTAGTTTGAATTAATTAGTAGAATTACAAAGTGGAAAGACACAGTCATTGCAGATATTTTTAGAAAAGTAGATAAATTAATTCAATCCATGATACTATAACGCATGTTTTTCGGCTATCAATATAAAGTATTTCAAAAAAGATTACTTTCATCCTGAAATTCTTCTTTACCTTTAACGATTCAAAAACAAAACATAGATTATGTCGTTACAAAAACCCCGCCTTTCATTTTGGCAAATCTGGAATATGAGCTTCGGCTTTATGGGCATCCAAATGGGATTTGCGTTGCAGAATGCGAATGCCAGTCGAATTTTACAGACTTTTGGCGCTGATGTTGAACACTTATCATGGTTCTGGCTGGTTGCACCCATCACAGGAATGCTTGTTCAACCGATTATCGGCCATTACAGCGACCGAACCTGGAACCGCTTCGGAAGGCGGAGACCCTATTTTCTGGTTGGCGCTTTCCTGACTTCCATTGGTTTGATTCTGATGCCGAATTCACCCATGTTTGCCAGTTTTTTGCCGGCCTTATGGGTGGGCGCAGGTATGCTGATGATTATGGACGCATCGGTAAATGTTGCCATGGAGCCATTCAGGGCGCTGGTAGCCGATAAACTGCCGACAGATCAGAGGACTCTTGGGTTTTCGGTACAGACCATGTTAATTGGTATTGGCGCTGTAATTGGGTCATGGCTACCCTATGTAATGAACAATTGGTTCGGGTTTAACGAAATCGCGGTGGAAGGTGAGGTTCCTTTCAGTTTGATCTTATCGTTTTTTATAGGAGCTACTGTGTTGGTTGGTAGTATATTATGGACTGTTCTGACAACAAAGGAATATCCACCCGAAGAGCAGGCAAAATTTGACGACCATGTGGATGAGGAAGTGAAAGCAGGCAGCATTTTTGATATTTTCAAAGATTTCGCCAATATGCCAAGTACAATGCGTCAGTTGGGATTGGTACAGTTTTTTTCATGGTTTGCACTTTTTTCGATGTGGGTATTTACAACTCCTGCATTGGCCCAGCATGTATGGGGACTTTCACCCGGCGACAGAAGTTCAGCTGAATTTAACGAGGCCGGTGATTATGTTGGCGTAATATTCGGTGTTTATAATCTGGTAGCCGCGATTTTCGCGATGGCATTGCCTGTAATAGCTGCCAAAGTTGGCCGTAGAATGACGCATTCAATCTGCCTGACTCTTGGCGGTTTGGGTTTAATGTCAACCGTTCTCATTACTTCACCTGATATGAAATGGATGCTTAACATTAGTATGGTTGGCGTTGGTATCGCATGGGCAAGTATTTTGGCCATGCCTTATGCCATTCTGGCCGGATCGATCCCTGTAAGAAAAATGGGCGTTTATATGGGAATTTTCAATTTCTTCATCACTTTCCCCCAAATCGTGAATGGGGTATTTGGTGGACCGGTTGTTAAATATTTGTATAACGGAAACGCGATTTTCGCTCTGGTTGCAGCCGGTGTATTGTTGATATTGGGTGCGATTTCAGTACTTTTCGTGAAAGACAAAGACGATATAGTGCATCTGAAATAAAAAACAGGCTAGCAGACCGCTGCATACCACCGGAGTTTTGCAAACAATACCGGACGCAAGCAGAGTTTATAAATTAATTGATAAACAACAGGTTATTAGCAGTAATTGGCTGAACTACTCCACCTTCTGCTTCTTACTGGCGTGCTTCAACACTTTTGCCTCGATATAAAAGATAATTTCTTCGGCTATATTTTTACAATGATCTCCCCGTTCGGCGGAGTTTACAAAACGTCGATTTTCATTCTGGTCTTTGACCGATGTATACTCAATTTCTATACAGGGTATTGACAACCTGATACCGAGCGGTTGATCAATAAGCCCTGATCTCGTGGCATGGTCTGATGCAATTGATAATCATAACAAATTGTAAAGCCCCGTATAATTTCTCTTGTTTTTTCAAATTTTCTTTATCTACTTTTACATGAACCATTTACAATTTAATGACCCTAT